>CAKPVT010000001.1 GCA_934196125.1 uncultured Streptococcus sp.
AGTTGTTGCGCCTAATCAAACCGTTGTGGGCACACAAAATGGTCAGTTGGTAGTGCAAGATACCTCAGGTTACACTCATTTGGCAGATGTGACTGAATTTGGTGGTCAGAAAAACGCCAACGGCACAGTCTCTTTCAAAACAACTGATGGTAAAACCGTCACACTTCCAGAAACAGGCTCAACAAGTGGCACGCTTCTTAGTCTTCTAGGAACAGGAATTCTTGGATTAGTTGGATTTTTCTGGAAGAAAAAACAATCACTTTAAAATACTAAAAAAGTTAAAGGAGAGAATTTAAAAATGTTTAACAATAAAAATACAATAGGACACGGATATTTCCGTAAAAGCAAGGCATACGGTTTAGTATGCGGTGTTGTGCTAGCAACTGCCTTTCTTGGTGCTCATGTTAGCGCTGACGAGGTAACAGCTACTCAAGATACGTCAACATCACAACTTGTTTCAACTATTCAAGAAGATACCACCAATCAGTCAACAGAAAATGTAACTGATGAAACATCTGTAGCTTCTCAAAATCCGTCTCAAGAAGCAAACGATCAAGCATCTGTAGGTTCTCGAAATCCGTCTCAAGCAGAAAATGATCGAGCTTATAATGATTTACAAGATGTGATTGATCAAAATAATGGTTTAGTTGATAAAGCAGAAGGCAAATATGGTGATGATGTGACGGTTTCAACTGATGATTCTACAAAAACTGATGGTTCTGCAGGAGCTAATCAATCAGCAAAGGATCACGCGGATGATGTTTATCATCAAAATCAGGATGCTTTGAATAAGTATGAGCAAGAAAAAGCAGATTATGAAGCCAAACTTGAAGCAACTAACAAGCTGAATCAAGCCGTTAATAAAGCAAATGCTGATTTAACTTCAAAGGGTGTAACAGTAACGATTGTCAATACAGTTGTTAATTCGCTCGAAGAGCTTAATGCTTTAATAGCTCAAAATGCGGCAGCAATTGCTTCGGCTAATAAACAGGTGACGTTGCATCAAGCGATTATGTCAGCCTTTCAAGGAGCGCAAGGTACTCATGATCAATTAAAGGATCAAATTTCAGGTGCGCAAGGCTCACATGGCGGTGATGTTACTGTTGATAAGGTCGATGTTCCGACAGGTGATGGTACAGAAAATGGATATAAAGAATATACTTCAGCAATTAAAGAGTTGATTGCGAAGAATAATCAAGCCATCGAGGAGTTTTTAAAAGCTCTTGAAGCTTACAATAATTCTACAAATGTCACCGTTTCAGGAACAGTTGCGACCCAAAACGTTGATAATCTTGAGTTTGGAAATAGCTTCATGAACGGTAGTATTCAGTCAGATGGATCGTTTACGTTTACTCATGATATGAATGACGGTGATAATGATTTGGCTGGTATTTTGGGAACAGGGACATTGTCTGGGAAGTTGCATTATACGGTAACTTCAAATGGTGATGGTTCGATTACAGTACATATTACAGGAATTGAGCTGTATAGTTACAGCTATACAGCTAATCGTCCAAATCATGCCGTTAATCAAAATCTAAACTTTCATGTTTACAGTTTAGATGGTGCTGAAATTTATTCTGTTTTGCACAACGGCAATGCTAGTTTCGTGGATATGATTAATCGTTTAATTGCTTTAGACTTAGCATATCATTTAGAAGCAGGTCGTTCGACCGGTGAAATTGGTTTCTTGAAAATTGATGACAACTGGATTCACAACACTCACGGTCAAGCAATCTTTAACTTTACGAATCCTAATCAACGTCCGCACCTAGTACTTCAGTCTGCAGATGCGCCAATGTCACCTGATCTAGAAGAGATCACGGTTTCGTTGACTACAGCAGAAGATCCTGAAAAACCGACACTATCATTAACAAGACTTTCTAACGCTGTCAACGAACAGCTACCAGAAGCACCACAAGTTGTGAAATCAAGTGTTCTTCCAATGACAGGAGATGAAACAAGTACTGCTAGCATTCTAGCAAGTATTGCAGGTGTTTTCATGACTTTAGTTGGCTTAGTTGGTGTTCGTAAACGTAAAGAAAATTAAAATAATAAGGTTGCTGATGTGAGCAACCTTTTTTGTTTCTTAAATATGAAAGGAGAAAATTTATTATGGATACAGCAGTTCGTGTTGTTACAGCATTAGGAGCAATTCTTGCAATCGTAGGTCTTGGATGGGTACTCACAGGCGCCTTTGATTATTTCTCAGGTCGTAAAAATGGTAATCCAGCCATGATGGATCAAGGAATGACTTCAATGGTTTCAGGTGGTGCTATTGCGGTTGTTTCAGTTGGTGTTGCAGCAGCAATTGTTGCGGCTATGCGAGCAATTTCATTCTAAATATGTTATAATAAGGGCAAGTAAAAGGTTTACAAGGAGAAAAAGGAATGAGCAAGGAATTTGATTATGTAGCTTTTGCAAAAGACTTTGAAGCTACCAATGGACGTCCACCAACAGCTGATGAACTAGATAATGCTTACTGGGAACACTTTGGCATTAAATGGCATACACCAGAAGAGTCACAAGCTGAATTAGAACGTATTAAAGCAACTTACAAACCAAGCTTTTGGGATCGTTTCAAAGACGGACTCAGTTTTTTAGGTCATGTCTTCTTTAAAGGCTTATTCTTTGTTCTCATGTCTCCGCTATACTTAACAATGCTTTTCTTTAATCTAATCAAATCAGCAATTGGTGTGATGGTCATTTGGTTTGTTTCTAAATTTGCAATCTTTTGCTTAATGGCAATTGCTGGATTTACATTGTATGATGGTGACTATACAAAATTTCCAAAAAGTATTACTTGGGTTGCTAATTTATTATTTGGAGATACTGTTTTTAGTGAAACAGGATCTATTAATTTTTTTCCTCACCCTGTGCTAGATGCTTGGATTATTGGAATAGTGATTGTTCTACTTGCTCTTCTTGTTACTTTTTCAAAAGTTGAAGAATACAATAAATGATTTGATAAGAACCTTTCGAGGTTCTTTTTATTTTGGTCAGAAAGGAGCATGATGAAAGACATACTTACAGAGTTAACTAAAGGTTTAGGAAGTTACAACAAGTCAGTAAATTCTTCAATAGTTGCTGTTAACAAATCTTTAATGGCTATTGGTTATATTTTAGTATCTGTTTTATTTTTAATTGAAATGCTCTCTTGGTACCGATTTATTCGGAACCAAGGTGGAGAAATGACATGGAAGCTCTTTTTAGAAGTAGCCGTTAAGTATTTTATTGCTTACTTTTTAGTTGCTCAAACAGGCGCCATTTTAAATGCCATTATGTGGTTTACTAATGGTATCACTAAACTAATTGGTGTCGATTTAAGTGGAGATACAATGTTTGAATATATTGATATTAAAAAAGGAAATCCGTTTATTAGATATCCAATTAATTTAGTAGCTAGATTTGTTGGTGTTGCAGCAATGTTGTCAATCAAAGTTATGGTTCTGTTGCGTTTTATTGAACTTTACTTCTTTAAAGCAATAGCACCAGTCATTGTTGCCTTTTGGATGGGTGATAATACACGACATATTGCTATTAACTTTTTAAAAACATTTGGTGCAATAGCGCTTCAGGGAGCAGTGATAGTTTTAACGCTTGTCATTTGGCAAGGTTTTAATATTGATACTGCGGTTCAAATTTCAAAAGATTCATGGCTGGGTGGCTATGCTGCTGGTTTTAGTTACATTGGTAAATGTGTTGTGTTCTTGATTTTGCTGATTGGTTCGCAACGTAAAGCAAAACAATTGTTGAATGTATCATAGGAGGTGTTTCGTTGGATAATAGAGTGAATGATTTATTTTTTGATAAACCTAAAAATAGGTTAGAACTTTTAATGCAAGAAAATAATTACACACTTAAAAAAGTTAGTGAAAATACGGATATACCAGTAACAACATTATCTGGATATAAAAAAAATTTACGTACACCAAAAAAAGAAAATGCGCTAAAACTTGCTGATTACTTTGATGTTTCTGTTCCATACCTTTTAGGACTAGAACCAGAAGTCCCTAACAGTAAAATTCTAACCCCTTTTCAATTGCTTGTTAAAGATAGCAAATTAAGTCTAAAAGAAATAAGTGAAGCAACAGGGATAGGGTATTCTACTCTAGGAAATTATAATCAAGGAACTAGAATTCCAAATGCTAAAAATGCTCAAATTTTATCAGATTATTTTGGGGTATCAATTCCTTATTTGCTAGGAATTGATGATAACTCAAATTTTATTTCTCCAACATTAAATGACTCTTTAGAGAAAATAATGATAATTCATGAAGTGCTAAACGCAGGAGATAATATCTTAGTTGCTCAAGAGTTGTTAAAAAATTCCTTAGAGACTTTAGTTAAGTATGCTGATAACGATTATAGGGTGCAATTCAAACATCACTTACTGATAGCAAATACTTTATCAGAAGTCATAGGAAAATTAGATATTGTTACTGAAAACGATGAATTAAGTTTTACACAAGATAAATTGAATTTATCTAATAATTAAATGCTAGAAATAACCCCAAAATAAACCAAAGTTTATTCAAAGGTAATAAGTAAGAACAGTTCTGAAATTAGAGCTGTTTTTTCTTTTAGAAGAGGAGCTATGATTAAATATGAAATTAGTCAGACGACAGATGTTTTCACATCCCAAAAGTGGCACAGTGATTAGAGGTAGTAACACTTTTAAAATCAAGCCCTTTAATGCCACTAAGCGCCGAGTTGAAACTAAATTGTTTTTAAAACAATCTGATATTTCAGGAATCAGAACTATTATGAAAATACTGATCGGTTGCTTAGCGTTTCTGCTCACCCTGTATTTTGATGGGGTAACCACAACTTGGCTGTTAACGGGCTCTAATGGGCAAATTATCCTATTTTCCCCCGTGGTTAAATTGGCTAGCTACATCATTGTGGCAACTACTATTTATCGTTTCTTACTGGATTTGCTAAGGGAATTCTTGGATATATTGGGAGACTTGTGGTGCTTGATTTATGACGTTTGCTACCAAAAAGGGCTTATCAGTGTTCAACGCCATAAAGAATTAGTTGAACAAGTTCTAACTTTTAAAGACTTTCAGTATCAGTCAAACAGGAAGTTTCATAGAGGAGGTTAATAGATGACTCATTTACAAAAACTGATAGAGCAGGAATTTAACCAAATAAAAGCTGAAACAAGACCAGAGCAAGATATCAGGTCTATTTTAGAATTACAAAAAGAAAAAACTGAACTAAAAAAAGAAATTGCCTATCTCGCTCCTTATCAAAGGTTACTAGAAGAGCCTTTGTATGGATGGTTACTCCATGGACGCATAAAGATTGAAGAGTTACCTTTGGAAGTTCGAATGGACAGCTCGGCTTATATCTACGCTTGGCGATATGCAGTGGCTAAACATGATGCCGACTATGGTATGGCTATTCTTGATTTATTTCAGTCAGATATGACTGAACTTGTTCGTTTGGAAAAGCTAGATCAAGAAGCTTATGGCGAGTATCTTGAGCAATGGATGCTGTACCTTGCCCGTGGTCTATCTGCCTTTAAAGACAGTAAAGACTATGACCAATACTTCCTAAAGCTCCAAGAAGCTCATAAAGAGTTGTTTGCGGAGTATATTGGAGATATGGAAGATAATAGAGACTGGGTTTCGTTGTTGTAAGCACAACTATTAGATACCGTCCTCTTTGTGGTATAATGAAGTCAATGATGAGGGAGGTAGCTTAATGGCAGTGTCAAAATTTTATGCTCTTGTTAAGACGAAAGACGGTCGGAAACGTGTTGTTAATGCGTTTGAAGCCTTAAAACTTGCAGATGATGACCCTTGGCAGTATGCGACAGATAAGCTTAATGGTGTTTTTTATGATCTAGATACGGAGCTAAAAGTTAGTCCTTCCAATGGTCGAACAAATCCAAAGACTCATAAACGAGGTCAAGCTTTCTTTCGGTATTTCAAGGGGGAAGCTAGTCCGTTAAAAGAACAGAAAGGTAGTTTTACCTATACTCCTGAGCTAATTGCTTTCCTCTCCGCGTTTGAAAATATTCAGAAGTTTCAAATTCAAGAAGATGAAACCTCAATTATGATTTTTCCAGAAAAAATTGCTAAACTTCAAAGGGTGATCTTTCCAGACGGTGGTTATTCAATTCTAAAGTTTTACATAAAATTGGAGGAAACCTATCCCTACTCAGCTTATTATAAGTTTAATGGCGTTTTAGCGATTGAGTTTTACGTTTCTGGTAAGCCAAGCCGATTGAAACGAGCGGAACTGGCTAGAAAAGGGATTCCTCTTTTTGAAGCTAAAGCCTCTTTTCCAAAGTGGATTCAAGATAACCTTCCAGAAGAGTTTGAAAATCCTCAAAAACTAGCGGATATGGCAAAAGAAATCAGAGCGACCTATCAGGAACGGGACTATAAACTCTTCGGTCGCTTTAAGAAAGAACATGTAATAACACCAGACAACGAAAGGAAATATCAAACATTGAAAACCTATGAAGAACAATGCCAGGAACTTCAGGAAGAAATTAAACAGTTAGAAAATTGTTTCGGGCAAAAAAGCAAGAGGGTGGATCAACTAAGAGAAGAAATTAAGCGGGCAAAAATTCGCTTACAGCACTATTGCGAAAAGGAAGAATACTACAAGAAGCTGGAGAAGGATAATGAGTTGCTGAAGCAGGAAAAGGTACAGCTCCAATCTGAACGTCAGTGGCTAACAGAACAGTCGGATCACTTACGTGAAGAAAGAGATGCGGCTAAAGAAGAAACCAAAACCTTAAAAAATCGAATGTGGTGGCAACGGTTATTAAACAAATAATGGTATAAACAGTTCTTAAAAGAGCTGTTTTTTGATGGAAAGGATCATCAGATGAATTTAGAACAACTTAGGCAAAGGCGAGATGAACTCATTCAAGATAACGAATGGATGGATAATCTTATCAAAGAAAAGGAGGAAGAACTATGGGAAGTAAAAGTTAGAACGATTGCTGCTTCAGAGTTGGCTCGCTCAGCTATGCAGTCGGCGCTTCGGACAGCTGGCATTGTTGAGTCATTTTACGGTCCTTACAAACCTTCTCCTGAAGAACAGAGAGGTGATGACCTATGACACGTTTAAGCATAGTCGTAAAGACCGATTGAATTTCTTAAACGTGGAAGCTTATTACCATGATAAAGAGGAAAATAAGCTTGGAACATTAGACTACTTACTGATTCGAGATTTTAATCATTAGAACACCTAACAAAGGTTATGGTAGCTTTTTGTTGCGAGAAACATTGTTTCATATTGGTCAATTATTTGGAGAAAATGTAAGAGTGATTGGAAAATTATCATGTATTGATGAACGTGATTTTGAAAATCAACAACGTAGAAACCATGTATACCAAAAGTTTGGTTTTGAAATACAAAGTAATAGTGTTTATCTGGAAACAATTCCGTTAGATATTATCACAAAAGAAAGAGAAAAATATAATGATTGAAAACAGTTCCCTTAAAGCGAACTGTTTTTTTGATGGAAAGGAGAAAAATGAACAAACTAGGTTCTGAGTTCTTCAAGGCTATTGATCAATTTGAACGAAGTGTTGCTGGTGGTTTCACTTGGAGACAGCTTATCATGTTGTTTGGAATTGTCTTTGGTGTCGCTTTAGCAACACTGATTTCATTTTTGAAATTACCTGATATTTTGTTTTATCTAGCATTAGCTTTGACAGTACCGCCATCATTCGTTTATGGCATAAAAAAAGATGAACAAATTAAAGAAGTTCTGATGTTTAAAATTACAGTACAAGAACGTGCTTATCAAACAGATTTTGAAAGTGAGGAAATGAATGGTACGTTTATTCAACAAAAGGGCGTCCATGAATGGAACGACACCTTTGACTAAAGAAGATAAAGAGCGAGCAAAGCAACTTAAAAAAGCTTTGAAAGCTAGCACTCAAAATACAATTAAATACACGTCTTTATTTGAAGATGGGTTGATGCATATTGTTGATGAAGAATACTCTAAGACTTGGGAGTTGGGTGATACTAACTATATCACGGCTGATGAGGATGAAAAGCTTGATATTATTGATTATTATGTTGAAGCTTTAAATGGATTAGACAGTGATAATACTTACCAATTACTTATTATTAATCGTCCAGTCCCATCAACGCTTTTAAGTCAAATTACCTATGAACTTGAAAGTGATGACCGTGATGTCTATCGTCAAGAATACAATGATATGATTACGTCACGTTTTGCGACTGACCAAAATAATTTTAAGGTTGAAAAATTTATCACTGTTTCAACGTCTGCACGAGACTGTAAGCAGGCTTATCGTAAATTAAATGATGTTGAAAATAACTTTTCAAAACAATTTCAAGTAATCGATATTCCGTTTACACCTTTAACAGGAACAGAGCGATTAAATATTTTCGCTGACTTATTACGAGGTAATCCATATCTTAACGTTGATTACAAAGATGTTCGTATTAGTGGTTTAACAACAAAATCTTTTGTTGCTCCTGGGCGGATTTGGTTTCAACAAGATCAATTTCTGATGGATAAAAAGTATTGCAAAGTTCTCTTTGCTAGAAGCTTTCCAGCTTTTCTAAATGATCGCTTAATCAAATCAATCACAGATATTGGGATTGAATTAGCCATTACGATTCACGCTAAACCATATGATGTTGCTGAAGCTGTTAAGAAGATTAATACTGCTGAAGCTGGTGTGAAGATGGATATGATTAAGTCTCAAAAAGTTGCTGCTGATAAAGGGATCTCAGGAAGCTTAGCAGTATCAGGTGTAGCTCAAGCAACCGCTGAAGAAGCTGAAAAATGGAGTGCTGAAATTAATGATAATGATCAAAAAATGTTTTCAGGCATCTTTGCAGTTATGTTAAAAGCAGATACCCCTGAAGAACTTGCTGACTATACAAATCGGGTCAAACAAGCAGGACGTAAACACGTGGTTGATTTTGAGGAAACTTACTATCATCAAGAAGAAGCGCTTAATACCATGTTGCCAATTGGAAAAACTTATCTTGATGTTCAACGCCGTTTCATGCGTGATATGACCACAACGAATATTGCCACACAAATTCCATTTACCAATACAGATTTACAAAGCAAAAGCCCTATGGCAATCTACTACGGACAAAATCAGATTTCAAATAACATTATCACACTTGATCGTCAACGTGATTTAAATACATCATCTGGTGTCATTTTAGGATCTTCAGGTTCTGGGAAATCCGTTTTTGTTAAGACTAGTGAAGTTATTCCAACTATTTTAAGGTATCCTGATGACCGTATTATCATTGTAGATCCTGAGGATGAATATTCCGATATCGGACGTGCGTTTGATGCTCAATTAATTGATATTTTCCCAGGTTCACAGACACACTTGAATTTGATGGATTTACCAGATGAAGAAAATCTATCAGCTGAAGATGGTGATCCAATTGGTGAAAAATCTTCACTAATCATGGGGCTTTTTGAAAATATTCTTCAAGAAGTTACTGACGAAGACTTCTCAATTATTGACCGTGTCACACGTCTTTGCTATGAACGTATTACAGATAGAACACCAACACTTAAAGATTGGTACAACATCCTATTAGAACAACCTGAAGACGTTGCTCAAGATTTGGCGCTAAAATCTGAATCTTACACGAATGGCTCTCAAGATATTTTTGCTCATGAAACCAATGTTAACTTGAATAATCAAGTGGTTATTTTCAATCTGAAAAAATTGGATGGTAAATTAAAACCTTTTGCTTTGATGGTCGTGCAAGATTACATTTGGAATCAAGTTGTTAACAATCAAGGTAAATTAACAACTCACATTTACTTTGATGAAATGCAAAATCAATTCTTAACGGATAATCAAGCAGCATTCTTTACTAATCTTTATGCTCGTGTGCGTAAATATGGTGCTATTCCAACTGGTATCACTCAAAACGTTGAAACATTGTTGGAACGTACTGAGGGACGTAAGTTGATTTCAAATAGTGAATTCATCGTTTTGCTGAAGCAAAAGAAAACAGATTTAGCTTATTTGACTCAAACCATCAACTTGACAGATGCACTTGTTCGTTATGTTGAAAAGCCTAAGGCGAAAGGCACAGGGTTAATCATTGCAGGTCAAACAGCAGTACCATTTGAAAATCCAATTCCTAAGAACACTGAATTGTTCAGGCTGGTTGCTACCGATGCTTATCGTCAAATTGATTAATCAATTTATTTATCAGGATAGTTAGAAGGAGAGGGGGTGAATCATGTCTAACAAAGATGATTTAAGAAAGCGTGTGGTGAGAAATCGTCACATTAAAGAAAGTGTTCAACGTCACAATCAGTTATCAGCTAAGAAAGCTCAAAACGCTACTAAAAAGGAGCATCATGAAGCTAAGATTAAGGTGAAACATGCTAGAGCAGCTTTAAGAAGAGCTGAGAAAGGCATTGATAAAGATGTAGATGGTGAAAAGATTGTTGATGACTTAGAGAAAGCGAAAGCCGAAAAGAAAGCTACTAAGAAAATCAAAAAGAAAGTCAGAAAGACTAATCCAACCATTGGTCAGAAAGCTAGACGAACTGGTAAAAACATTGCATTAAATGCTAGTCATCAAATTAAAACCACTGCCATGGATCAAGATGATACTTTGTCAGATTTACAAAATCTACAGTATCGAACAAGACAATCAAAAGCAGTTGCTAAGCAGGCTGGTAAGGTGACTTGGCGAGGTGCTAAACTAGCCTATCGAAAAAGCAAAGGTATGGTTAATGTTAGTCGAGGAGCTTATAGAAGCACTAAGGCTGGTGCTAAATTTGCAACTAAAACAACGGCTAAAGCTGCTACTAAAACAGCACAAGTGGCTGCTTCAGCTGTTAAGACGGCAGCAACCGCTACTGCCACGATATTAGCTAATCCAATTACCTGGATTGCTAGTGCGGTAGTTGCTTTTATCTTGTTTTTGATAATCATTGTATCCTCAATCTTTTCAAGTAATGTTATTCAACAAAATGATTTTACGCTTAATCAATCCTGGCTTCATATTTCACAAGTTGATCGTCAAAAATCTTCTGACCAGGTTGAATATTACACGGATATTGACTCCATCTTGCTTTACATGAACTTCCGCTATGGGGGTGAATGGGAACCAGATGCTAATTGGGATGATGGGACAGGTGGTAAATTGACAGGAGCGCTTGGGTTTAATCATTTTTCGGATGCCATTGATGATATTTGGAAAGAAGAAAACGGTGATATTGATAATCTAAAAACTATGGCGGAACTTTACACTAATGGCAAAGAGTGGATGAAGCTAGATAAGGATGATTTAGCAGATTATAAAGAAATCCTTGAGAGCCAATCCGAAACAGGAAAATACTTAGCTACTCAAGAATTAATTAATCCCTTCTACTCCGCTGATGATGAAAAGAGCGATACAGATTATTTAACGATTTCAAAACGATATGGTTATACCTCAAAAGATGAGATTGATCCAACAACCACGCTTCAAGCTCAATCAGGTCAAAAGCTTTTTGCCACTATGGATGGTAAGGTTACCGTTACAACAAAGGATTTAAAGGGTAACGAAACGAAAACAACTAATTTAATTATTTCAGATAACGATGCTCGTTTTATTTTTTATAACATATCAGCTATTCGAGTTAAAACAGGTGATAAGGTAGAAGCAGGAGCTGAACTTGGTACTGTTTCAGGTGGTTCACAAAAGATTGCTTACGCCAAAAATTATGGTGAAGTTGATGATAAAGACTCTCAGTGGTTACAAGATATAAAAAATAAAGATGTCTCTTATGGCTATACGGAACAGACGAAGAAAAATAAAACAAATGTTTGGGTGCTAGTTAATCCAGGCTTTTATTTTCCATTTGTAAAGTACGCTCAAACAACAGTTGTTATGCGAACGTCATCTGAATTAAGTGGACGTGCCAAACAATTTTATGACTTGATGAAGAAGTTTTATCCAAGTGCTACTGACAATGGTATTGCTGCTGTTGTTGGTAATTTTGCTGTTGAGTCGTCTATTACAGCAAAGCGTGCCGAAGGTGATTACTTAAGCCCACCTATTGGTGCATCTGACGGCTGTTGGGATGATGAAAACTGGTTAAACATGAGTGGTACAACAATTTATGGTGGTGGTTATCCTAATATCCTTCATCGTGGACTTGGTTTGGGACAATGGACTGACACCACAGATGGCGGTACTCGTCATACCATGCTAATCAATTATGCTAATTCAATTGGTAAAAAATGGTATGAATTAGAAACACAAGTACGATTTATGTTAGAAGGTGATTCACCTTACTATCAAAATATTTTAAAAAGTGTTTTAAACTCTAACGCTGATACCGATAGCCTTACAAAAACCTTCTTAACAAAATGGGAAGGAATTAATAACGGAACACTTTCACAACGTCAAAGTTATGCTAAGCAAGCATTGTCTTGGTTCCACCAATCAATTGCAGGTGGTGGTACAATGGCTTCTTCTTGGAATTTTCCTGAGGAGTATAGAGATAAAATCAAAAGCATGCCAACCTCTGCAAGTATGACCACACAAGCAGGTAGTGGTTATAAAGTTGGTCAGTGTACCTGGTATGCTTATAATCGTTTGGTAGAACTAGGAGAAATCACAGACCTTTCAGGAGCTTATGGTCACCTAGGAAATGGTCAGGATTGGGTGAGAAATCTTGCTGCTAAAGGTTGGAAAACGAGTAGTTTTCCAAGTGTTGGTGCGGTTTGCTCAACCGCAGGTGGCTTTGACGGCACTTACGCTATTTACGGACATGTCATGATTGTTGAAGCCGTTAATGATGACGGTAGCTTCTTAGTTTCAGAATGTAACTATGCAGGTAACCAAAGTCAAATTCATTGGCGTGTTTGTCGTAACGCTCCATACTACACGTTTGCAGCCCCTTAACAGTAACAGAAAGGAAAGATAATGATAGATGAATTTAAAGTGACCTTTTTTAAACGTATCATGATGATTGCAGGGATTATCATTATCTTTCTCATTGGTTTAGGATTTGGATCAATGGGAAAGAAAACAGATAATCAATCTTCAAGTCACACAACTTTAGTGAAGAAAACTAAAGAAGGTCAGCAGTTAACCGAAAGCTGGGTTAAGCAATTTTTAATTGCCTATTACACTAAAAAAGATTTAGAGGAAAATCGTAATCGTTACAAAGATTACATGACTGATGGCATGTATAATGCTGCTGTTTCTGAAGAAGAAACGGCGCAAAATCAAGCTTATAAAGGTTTTGTTGTCAATTTTGAATTTAAAGATGCTCAAATTTATATTGATAAAACGAATGATAAAGTTATTTGTTATGTCAATTATACAAATGATTTGCTTCAGAAAAAGAATTCAACGGAAGGTGCTCAATTAGGTGTAGATAACAACACCATTATTCAGCTAACTTACAATCAAGTTGATGGAAAATACTTAGTAAATAATATGAGCACACTATTAATTACAGACTCTCAAGATCCGACAACTTCACAAGATTCTTATGGGGATGTGATTGCAAGTAATGAAGAATAGGAGAATAATCATATGTTAAACCAAAGTATTATTACAGGACGTCTGACGAAAGATGTAGAACTAAAAAAGGTGAACGACCGTTCAGTGGTCTCTTTTACGCTTGCTTCAAGCAGAGATTATAAAACAGAAGAGGGGGCTTACCCAGCTGACTTTATTGATTGTGTTTTGTGGGGAGCACCAGCCGAGAGTTTCCATACGTTAACAGCTAAAGGCGATACTCTTCAGGTTACAGGGCGTTTGCAGACTAGAACTTATAAAGATAAAAAAGAGGTAACTCATAAAGTTACCGAAGTCCACGTTGATAAATGGTATATTGTTGCCGTTAATCAAAATCAAGGTGACTATCCTGTTAAAGAAAAAACTATTGTTAACGATAGTTTGGATAATTTATCAATATAGAAGGAGAACTAGACAATGAATGAAACAAATAATCACACTGCTAAATCAGCACGCCGTCAAAAATCAACAAGTGATCGCTTAAAAGACAAATTGAAACAACTCGATAAAGCAAAAGCATCTCTTGAAGCAGCTCAAAAGAAAATTAAACAACTGGAAGCCGACATTAAAGGACTTGAAGTCAAACGTCAACTAGAAATTCTTAATGAATATGGAATGAGTTTATCGGACTTAGAAGCCTTTCTAGCTGACAATAAGGACAAACTAGGGGGGTGATGCGTAATGTTTCGCATTACAAGATTAAGTACAGGTCAACAGCGTGATTTTCAAAATCGAGAAGAGTTAGAATTTTTCTTGGAAGGCGAAGAAAATCGTTGCTTGCAGCTAAACACAACAGCCACTTTTCAACTTTTTCATCTTGATAAAAACGAAGAACTGCTAGAGTCAATGGAACTAACTATTCCATCGTCTGAAGAACAAGATGCTAAAACTCTTTTAGGTGAGTTTGGACTAAAAAAGGATAAGAAATTCTTATGGAACCGTGGGACTAAGCAAGAAAAATCTCAAAGAGTCCAAAAGAAAAAACATGAATCATCAAAAGCAAACGAACCCATGAGCAAATCAAAGCCATCTGTTAAAACAACTCCCAAGTCTTCTAATCGTTTTTGGGTAATGATAGCTTTGTTATTCTCAATGATTAGTTTAGCGATTTCTCTTACTAATCATTTATATAGTCCAAAAGAGGAGAATAAAACACAACAGACTACCATTAATCAAGGAGCAGATGTTTTTTGTCGCTATTTCATCAGTAATTATTTTGCGAACTCCTCAGCTCGTGAAGATTTTATTTCAAATTCACTTGATTTAAGTCAATTTGACACTGAGCAAGCAACAACAGTCAGTGTTTTGTTAGAAAAAGAAGTAGTAACTCAAAACACAACCACTTTGACTTATGTTATCAATTGTCGCTATGACGATAATTCAACAGCCAATAAACGTTTAACGTTAATTGTAAAACAAAATCAAGCAGCTAAATATGGCTATTTAGTCTCAAAAGCTCCTAAGTTAACGGCTTATCCATAGAAGGGGGGAGAAAATTATGGATCAAGAACAAATTTTTGATAGGGGTGCACGTGTCACTCTTGAGACAGGTAAACAGTTATTTCAATTTTTAGCTTATGCGGCACAACAGCTGTATAAAACTTATGATGAACAAAAGCAAATCGGTCAACAATCTTTTAAAAACTTAAATCAGTCATCTTTGACGAAAGACCATATTGATTTTTTAGAAGCAGATGTTAACCTTAGAAAGTTTACGGATGAGCTTAAAAAATCAGGTGTTCGCTTTGCTTTTACAGATTTGGGTGACGGTACGAAACAAGTTTGGTTTGAGGCTCCTAATAGGGAAGTTATTGCGGATGCTTTACAACATACGCTCAAAGAAATTATCAATGACCCTAAAAAAGCGAAAGAAAAGTACATGAAATCAGAAAAGGAGTTAACACCAAAAGAACAGATTGCCAAAATCAAGAGAGCCACTAAGGAAAAACTTGATACTGTTAAAGCTAAGAAGAAAGGAAAGAGTATCTGATGAAACTTCAAAAGAAACCTCTTATCCCTTATCTGATAATTAGTTTGGTTTTAGCTTTTCTAACTCACAGAGCTTATGTCTTATATAGTTTAGCCCCAGAACCTGATATGGCTGATTTATTTGGTCAATATACGTACGTTTTAGAGCATTATTTAGACCGACCAATTTTTTATTTTAATACGAGTCCACTAGCCATTTTAGCAGCTTTAGTGGGCTTTTTTATTGGGATGATGTTTTACTTAAAAGTTAAACCAGCCGAAAATTACCGTCATGGTGAAGAAGCAGGTTCAGCAAAATTTGCTACAGCTCAAGAATTAGCTGGTTTTAAGGATTCAGAACCAACTAATAATATGATTTTTACAAAAAACGCTCAAATGGGTTTATTTAATAAAAATCTTCCGTTTCAGTGGCAACTTAATAAAAATGTTCTTGTGGTTGGTCTTCCTGGTGATGGTAAAACATTCACTTATGTTAAACCTAACCTTATGCAAATGAACTCAAGCTTTATAGTTACCGACCCAAAAGGACTTTTAGTTCGTGAAACAGGTAAGATGCTTGAAGAACATGGCTACCAGGTTAAAGTTTTTGACCTGGTCAACCTCACTAAATCAGATATGTTCAATCCTTTTCATTACATGAAGTCTGAATTAGATATTGACCGTATTACTGAAGCAATCGTTGAAGGAAGTAAAAAAGGCGAGCGTGAAGGTGAGGATTTTTGGAACCAAGCAAAACTCCTTCTTAATCGTGCTTTGATTGGTTACCTCTATTTTGATAGTCAAGTTCAAAATTACACCCCTAACCTATCAATGGTCTCTGAATTACTTCGTAACATGAAACGTCCAAATGAAAAAGAACCAAGTCCGGTTGAAAAGATGTTTGCAAATCTCGAAAAAGCCATGCCTGGAAATTATGCTTGTCGACAATGGGACTTATTTAACAGTAACTTTGAAGCTGAAACAAGAACCAGTGTTCTTGCGATTGTTGCTACACAATATTCTATCTTCGATCACCAAGCTGTCACTAATTTGATTATGGCTGACACTATGGAGATGGATACTTGGAACACTGAAAAAACAGCCGTTTTTGTTGCCATTTCAGAAACTAATAAAGCTTACAGTTTCCTAGCATCTACTTTGTTTACAGTGATGTTTGACCAATTAACACACAACGCCGATGCTATTATTCAAGGAAAGAAAGATGGTTACACAGCTGATGATTTGGTGCATGTTCAATTTATTTTTGATGAATTTGCGAACATTGGTAAAATTCCTCACTTTAATGAAGTTTTAGCTTCTATTCGTAGTCGTGAAATGTCCGTTAAAATCATTATTCAAGCTATTAGTCAGCTTGATACGATTTATGGTGATAAAGCAAGAAAATCTATGGTTAATAACTGTGCAACTTTATTATTTTTGGGGACTAACGATGAAGACACCATGCGTTACTTCTCGATGCGGGCTGGTAAACAAACTATTACTCAAAAAAGTTATTCGGAACAACGTGGTCAACGTGTATCAGGATCTACAAGTACGCAAGCCCATCAACGTGATTTGATGACACCTGATGAAATTGCACGTATCGGTGTTGATGAAGCATTAGTGTTTATCTCAAAACAAAATGTTTTGCGTGATAAAAAAGCTATGGTAACAGACCACCCTATGAAGGATGATTTATCTGACAATCCGAATGATGGAAAATGGTATAGTTACATTCGTTTCATGGTTGAAGATCCAGAACTTTTTAATAATGCACGTGATGGAAAAATTGACCCTAAAAATATCTGGTATCCAGATATGAAAGGCTATGATCAGTTTGTTAAAGATAATGATATTGATACTTCAAAACCAACTGAAGTTGAAGCAGCACAAGCTGATGAAGCAAGCACGCAAGCCACAGAAGAGCCTGTTTATGAACAAGTACCCGTTCAAATGTCTGAAATGACCTCAGAAAGCCAATCTCAGACATCATCAACTCGCTTAAAAGCAGTAGATCTTGAAACAGGTGAACTCTTTGAATTACCACCTGAAGAAGAGGACGAAACTGATTATTATGGTGAAATTTGATAAATTTAAGTATAATAATCTCAGGAGGTTTTTATGGCAGAGTCGAAACAAAGTGCATTTTTCAAGACACATGGGATTTCAGAAGAAGAGCTAATTAATTATCTAAAGGAACATCCAGATGATCCTTTGGTTACTAAACTTGAACAGTTATTATTAAATTTATCGGATAAAAAGTAAGCTACATCGATTCGGTGTAGCTTTTGTTGTATACAAGGAGTTGAATATGAATATTAATCAAGAATTTCCAATATTTGTAATTGAAGGTTACCAGTCTATATCCTCAAAAATTGGTCTTATGATAGAGTACCCAGAAAACATTTTAAAAGATACTTTTGATCTAACCGAGGAAGATTTAAAAAATTCAACAAGGAGATTGTCTCCACTATATGAAATAAGTGATAGTAGCAGCAAGGAAAAAATATATCAGTATTTTTTGGTAGATAATATGGGTTTACCTTTAAGTAATGATAGTATTTATTGGCTAAAATTATCAGATAAAGATGAACCACTGTTGAAAAGGGTTATGGTTGATCTTACTTCAATGTAGATAGTTGTTCGTTAATCTCATAAAGTTCAGTTTCTATGTCCTTTTTTAGTGCAATGAACCTAACTGACACATTTAGATTTTTAATTAGAAATTATTTTGATGCTGCAGTTAATTTTAGTAATTAGCTACTTTTGATTTACAGGAAGGATGGTGATTTCATTGAAATACCTATTACTGGCAGAAAAGCCTGACCAGGCTAAAAAATATGCTAATGCTTTAGGAAATCCTAAAAATGACAAAGGCGTTTGGCGTGTCCAATCTTCTGTATTGAATGCTGAAGTGATTGTTGCTCCAGCCGTCGGTCATTTAGTTGAACGTGTTAACCCATATGTTAACTTTGAAAATTGGGAGATGGCTAATCTACCAGCTTTGCCTGAAGGCTTTTCTTATGAGCCTAAAAAGGATACTATTAAACGGTTTAAGGCTATCAAACAAGCGGTTAAAGAAGTGGATGCCATCATCATTGGTACTGACCCTGACCGTGAAGGAGAAGCCATTGCTTATCGGATTTTAGAATTAATCCCAGGAGCACTGAAGAAAGTTAAATACCGTTTATGGGCAAACTCTTTAACCAAAAAGGGATTAGAACAAGCCTTCTCAAGTCTTAAAAATCCAAAGGATTCTGTTAACTACTTTCATGAAGCCGATGCAAGGGGAGATGCAGACTGGCTTGTTGGGTTTAATTTGAGCCCTTTTGTAACTATCAAAATGAAAGAAGAGGGTTACCTGGATAAAAAAGATCATTCCATGTCAGTTGGACGTGTTCAAACCCCTATCGTTAGTCTAATCGTTAGAAATGATGAAGCCATTGAAAATTTTAAACCAAGCTCTTACTGGCAGCTAAAGCTTATTGATCCTGAAGCCAAGGTTACATTTAGCAATGATATTAAGTATCAATCCAAAGCTGAAGCAGAACAAGTTTTACACCAGTTAGCCAACACCGCCTTTGTCAAAACGGTTACGAGTGAAGAAAAGGTGCAAGAAGCGCCTAAGCTTTATAACTTAACCAATTTTCAATCAGAAATGAGTAAGTTATATCATTTTGATGCCACTAAAACCAAAGAATTGGTTCAAAGCCTGTATCAAAAAGGCTATCTTTCTTATCCACGTACCGATTCAACCTTGATTACCACCAATGAGTTTGCTTATCTGGTTGAACACATAGACGATTATCAAAAAGCTATTAATAAGCAACTAGAGACCCCTAATCGATCACCAAGGAAAAACTATGTGAATGATAAGAAGGTAGTAGAACACTATGCTATTATTCCAACTGAGAATATTCCTGATTTAAGTGAATTAAGTGATGAAGAAAAGCTCATCTATCAAAAAGTGGTCTTTAGAACTTTGCTGATGTTTACGCCTGATTACCGTTATCAATCAACAAGTGTTATTCTCGATAATCATGGGCTTGAATTTAAAGTAGCTGGAGCTGTAACGAAAGATAAAGGTTGGCGTAACTATTTAGCGGTTAAAAAAGAAGATAAAGAGCTACCTCACTACCAGGAAGGGCAAAATATTGCCGTTGAGTGCAAACTCTTAGAAGAAATGACCAAGCCACCAACACGGATTACAGAACAAATTCTACTAAAGAAATTATTACCCAAATACCATTTAGGTACGTCAGCAACTCGTGATGGGATGATTGATTTAATCCAGGACAAAGGTTATGTCACTAAACATAAAAAAACAGGACAGTTTTTCCCAACTGAAAGAGGAAAGCTATTAATTCATTATCTTGACCAATTAGAGATTGCTTATACTAATCCTGAAACAACAGGAAAATGGGAAGAAGTCTTAGCTCAAATTGGTCAAGGAAAAATTCAAAAAGAAGCCTTTGTCAACAAAATCAAATGGGTGATTACCAAACAAATTGAAAAAGGAAAACAATTATAAGCGCTACTATTTAGTTAACATAGTAGCGCTTTTTTATGGAAAGGAGTAACAAATGGCAAATATGCAAGAATTACTTTCACAACGTTTTGAAGCACAAAAGCAAAAACTCGTTAGCATGGATATTGTAGCAGTTGCGGAATCATTAGGAATGACACTAAAACCAGGTTCAAGTGGTACCTATTATTGGGAAGAACATGATAGTTTTCATATTTATCCCAATACAAATACTTTCAGATGGTGGTCAAGAGGTGTTGGAACGAATACCATTGATTTGGTTCAAGTTGTCCAAGAAGAGATGACAGGTCACAAACCAACTTTTAGAGAGGCGACAAGTTTTCTTGAGACAGGGCAGTTTAATAATGTGACCATTCAACCACCTGTAAAAGAACCCTTTGAGTATTATCTAGAACGCTATGAGCACCCTGATTTTAATATTGGAAGACAATATTTGAAAGAAGAACGTGGCTTGTCGAATGAAACGATTGATACATTCTTAGCATCAGGTAATCTAGCAACTGCAACACGTAAAAAAGGTGATTATTTTGAACCTATTATTGTATTCAAAAGTCGTGACAATGACGGTAAAATGATTGGAGCTAGTCTGCAAGGAATTGTTGAAAATCGTGTACAGCATCCTGAACGTGGACGCCTTAAGCAAATTATGAAGAATTCGGAGGGAACTGCAGGCTTTAGTTTAGATATTGGGACTCCTAAGCGGTTAGTATTTGCGGAAGCCCCAATTGATTTGATGTCCTATTACGAGGTCAACAAAGATGACTTACAAGATGTTAAGCTTGTTGCTATGGATGGTCTGAAAAAAGGTGTTGTTAGCCGCTATGTGGCTGATTTGTTAACGGATGGCAAATATTCTCAAACCATGTCAGCTGAGCAAATTAGAGGTGCTTTAGATGCTTTAAATCAGACCACTAATCTCTTACAAGAGCATCCAGATATGATTACGCTAGCGGTTGATAATGATGAGGCAGGTCGCCGATTTGTTTCTGATCTACAAGAGAATGGTATCCCTGTAGTAGCAGATTTACCACCCCGTCAGGCTAATCAAGAGAAAATGGATTGGAATGATTATCTTAAACAAATGAAGAAAGAGAGTACACAAATGGTAGAAAATCAAGAAAAAACAGGGGGTATTCTTCCAAAAAAGAATATTGATGGGGTAGAGCAAAAATCCCTAGAATCTTTTTCAGATACCCAAAAAGAAGCGGTTGGTGAATTGAAGTCTTACGGTACTTTCATTATCGATGATGACTTTTTCGAACGTCGTTATAGTTCTGTGGAACACGATACCAAAGAAGCTCCTAAAGACAACAAAAAATCTCTTGAACAGCTTCAAGAGACAGTGGCTTCTAATTCAGAGCAACAAAAAAAGGTTGAGAACCCAATCGGGGATTTACCTGAGCAAAGTCAGGAGGCAGCACCTCTACCTAGTACTCATGAAGAGCACTCTTTGAATGAGTCGTCACCGACTCAAACTCAGTCTCAACCTTTACTTCATTTTACCATCTCTGACCCTGAGAAGTCAATTTATAAGCTTGGCTATCACCCAGTCAATGAGAAGGAATTAAATAAATTAAACCGCTATGCAACACAAATCCAAGAAAATGCAACCTGGTATAAAAACGAATTGGCTGATAGTAATGTCACTTATTTTTATAAAAATAATGATAATTTAGAAGCTTTAAAGGTCACTTTTAAAGCAGAACAATATTCACATCTAGTTGGTATCTTTGCCATAGATGATGACCAAAGTGCAAGTAAAACCTTAGATGATTTAGCATCTGGGAAAGGTGATTATCAAAATATTATGGTTGCTAACCGAGGGGCTACCTTTAGTAAAATTCAAGTATTACCTGATTTTAAAGCTGTTATTGATTCAAATAGCTTTATTTTTGATGATTTATCAGAAGTAGAACGCATGAATCGTCTTGACTTAGCAAAGGCTATTCAAACAGAGGATAAGGATGTTTTGATTGCTTTTAGAAATGTTGATGGTGAGTATCTTCCAGCTTCACTGATGAAGGTTACTAATAAACTTGAATCTGAATTGTCGATGGCAAATAACAAAGATGTTTTAGGTATTATTGGCGAGAAAGACGGAGAATTTAAAGTCTTATCTGTTAATGAAGAAGCCATCAAAGATGGAGGTGAAAAAATGTTATCAATTGTAAAAAATAATCAATTTGAAAATCTTTCTAAAGCAGAAGTGACTGCTGAAGACTTTACTAAAGTTTTAGATGCTGTTTACAATGTTGGTGCTCAAGTTGGTAAAGACAACAGGGCTAATATTCCAGAAGAATTGTATCCAGCTTGGGATAAATACTATGAATACGCTGAAAGATATGATAACAATTTTGATGTTATTGTTAAAGCAGCAAGAGCAGATAATCTCTTTGATGAAAATTCTGATTTTTATAAAGATGTCTGGCTTCGAAAAATTCAAGAAGAAAATCAGAAAGTAAAAGATTCTGATGGTGATGGTCTAACAGATGATGAAGAAATTGCACTAGGTACTAATCCATACAGTCCAGATACGGATGGAGATGGTATTTTAGATAGCGTTGAAAAAGCTAGTGGTACGGATGCCACTAATCCATCAGATACATCAGACAGTCGAAAAGAAGAAATGAGTAAACGTGACTTAACATTATCAGAAATGATTAAAGCTAAAAATACAGAATCACTCAATCAACATTTACAAGAAGGAATTAAAGATTATTTTGATAGTGACAACTATAAGAACTTTCTTGAAGGAATGTCACACTTTAATAACTATTCTGTAAGAAACATTCAATTAATCAAAGCTCAATTCCCAGAAGCAAGTATGGTAGCTTCTTTCAATGAATGGAAGAAAAGAAATGGTCATGTTAACAAAGGTGAAAAAGCTCTGTATGTTCAAGCGCCAGTCACTGTTATTAAAAAAGATGCTGACGGTAATCCTGTCATTAATTCAGAAACTGGAGAAAAAGAAACAATCGCTTACTTTAAGCCTGTTCCTGTTTTTGATGTTAGTCAAGTCTCACCTGTAGAGGGAAAAGAATTAAATTTACCAAAAATGGGTGGTGGTATTCCTGAACAAATTACTAAAGACTATTACCAAAATGTTTATCGCTCATTAAGAGATATTTCACAAAAAGAAAATGGTATTCCAATTCGTTTTAGAGAACTTGAAAAATCAGATGGTTTTTACAATCCAAAAACAAATGAAATAACAATCAAAAAAGGGATGACTTACGAGCAAACTCTTTCAACGCTAATTCATGGAATGGCACATTCTGAATTACACAATAAGAAAAGTTTAACAGAACGTTTTGAAGGTAAACTAACATGCTCTTCAAAAGAAATACAAGCTGAGTCAGTGGCTTATGTTGTATCTAATCATTTAGGTTTTGATACAAGTGATGACTCATTTGCCTATCTTGCTTCTTGGTCACAAGAACCAGATGGACTAGAAAATCTAAAAGCACAGCTTGAAATTGTTCAAGAAGAAGCAAGCTCTCTTATGAAACGTATTGATAAGCATTTAGAAAAATATCAAAACTTAACAGTTTCAAAAGATGAAACATTAACCGCAAATCAAAAACGTGAATTGTCAAAAGCGACAAATCCATTTTATCAAAGTTTGCAAAAAGCTAAGGAGGAAAGCAAACAGGTAACACCTGCTAATGAAGAACAAACAAAAAAAGTCAATCGACCTACCAAGCAATAACGCAACGTAGGTCGCATAAAAAAGGACTGACTTTAAAAGTAGAAGGAGAAACAAGTTATGGTAACAGAAGAAATGATGATGACAACTGAAATGTTATTAATGAGTTATTATTTTGATATGAGCGAATGGCTCAAAGGAACTAAAATCATTAATAGTGATATCGTTCAAAAATCAAAAAATGATTTATTGGATGTGCTTAAAACTGATTTTGAACGACTCACAACCGAAGATAATAACGATTATCTTGATGAGCTTTCAGTTAGCATTGCTACACTGGAAGAATTATCAGAAGACAATTATCAAAAGATAAAAGCAGATGTTTTCTCTTGGGAACCAAAGAAGTAAAAACTAAGAACTACACAAGAGGGAATGCTGACAATTTAAAAATTGTCAGTTTTTCTATTGCTGCATTTTATCAAAATGCACTTATCAAAAATTGTCAAATTTGAAAAATGCACGAAGTGCCAAATAGGGGATTGGGGATTTCCCCAAAGTGTAAAAAGTTAAAAGTCTGTTTGTGGGGTGCCCTACAAATAGGCTTTTTTGCTTTTTATTTTCGTAAGTGGGGTACCACTTGCTACGCTTGCCAGAGCACAAGTGGGTCTGCTACAGGAGAGGGTGAAACCTTGCTATCTTGAAAACTGACAGAGAATGGAGAAAACAATGACGATAAAAAGACGTAAACGTCCAATTGAGTTTAAGCTTAGAACGACTGATGAGGAAGCGTTTCAATTACGCCAACGGATAACAATTGCCAATAAGAAAACCTTTCAAGGCTATGCGTTAGAGATGTTGTTGAAGGGCAAAATTGAAACTTACGATTATTCAGAATTGCAACAATTGCGATTAGAAGTTAATCGTATTGGTCAAAACGTCAATCAATTAGTTCGTTATGTTAACACTTTTGATGAGATTGATAATGAATTGTTTAAAGCTTTACAAGCTGAAATTGATGAGATGAAAACACTACTTATCAATGAATTTAAAACGAAAGGTCAGGCAAAATTAAATGGTGGTGACAAAAGTAATCCAGATTAAAACAAGCCGTAATTTAAAACGTGCAATTGATTATATCACACGTGACAACGCAACTTTAAAATTAGATACAGAACATTTAGAGGGTGATGAAAATTATTCTTTTGAAATTGTCAATGGTCAAGTGATGAAACGTTTGGTCTCTGGTCATGATTTAACGGATATATCTGATCCACAAACAATCTATGAAGATTTTGTTTTACTAAAACAATCTGTTGATGCTCTTTACAATAATGATGAGCTATCCGATTTGAAAAATGATAAACGTGTCTTAGCCCATCATATCATCCAATCGTTTTCGCCAGAAGATGGCTTAACCCCAGAAGAGGTTAACGAGATTGGACGAAAGACAGCTTTAGAGTTAACGGGTAGTGATTATCAATTTGTGGTTGCGACCCACATGGACAAAGGACACTTACATAACCATATCATTTTTAACACAACCAATGAAGTGACATTAAAAAAATTTCGTTGGCAAAAAGGAACCAAAAAGAGTTTGGAACATATTTCAGATAAATATGCAGAACTATATGATGCAAAAATTTTAGAGCCAAAACTTCGAAACTCTCACACAGACTATTCGGCATGGCGACGAAAAAATAATTTTCGGTTTGAGATTAAAGAGCGGTTGAATTTTTTGTTAAAGCACTCTTTAGATATGAATGATTTTTTACAAAAAGCCAAAGCTTTAAATTTACAAGTTGATACAAGTGGTAAATATGTCAAATACAAATTAGTTGACCAGCCACAAGAGCGTTTTGTTCGTGATTGTACGTTATCGAAAAAAGGAAAGTTCTCACTTGAGAAAATCAAAGAACAGATTGCAACTAATGAAGTAGTCTATGATTTAAATGTTCTAAAAGAAAAATATGATGCTGAACAGGAAAGCAAACAAGCTGACTTTGAATTACAAATTACAATTGAACCTTGGCAAGTGCAGCAACTTACTAGCCGATCTATTTATGTTCCTATTACTTTTGGATTAGATCGAAAAGGAACAGTTTCTATTCCTGCAAGAATGCTTGACCAAAACGAAGATGGAACATTTACAGCTTTTGTTAAAAAGAATGATTTCTTTTATTTCTTAAATGCTGACCATTCAGAACAAAATCGTTTTATCAATGGGACAACCTTAATCAAACAATTATCTGCTCAAAATGGTGAGATGATTTTAACTAAAAACAAAAATATTACAAACTTAGACAGGTTAGTTGATGAATTTAACTTTTTGGCAATCAACAAAGTTACCAATTCAAAACAATTTGAAGAATTACAAAATCAATTTCTGGAACAATTGGAAGAAACAGATAAGACTTTAGATGTTTTAGATGAAAAGATGGTTTATCTTAATAAATTAATGGGAGCTTTATCTGATTATCAAAATAATATTGTTCCATCAGAGATAAGTCTTGAACTTCTTGAAAAAGGTAAAATTGATAAGAATACAAAACTAGAAGACTTGCAAAAAGAGATTAAAGAGCTACAAATTGAACGTGATACGCTCAAAAAGCACAGAGATAAGATTGTAAAAGATTATGATTTTGCTAAAGAGATGAAACAAACGCATGAAAAACGCACTGGAATATCATTGTAAAAAATTTAACAAAAGAGATAGTCTCAAAAAGATAGTGGCTAACAGTAGGATTAGTTGGTATTCGTAAACGTAAAGAAAATTAACTTATTCTAAACAGAACAATTTACAGTCTTTTTTATCAGAAAATTTAAATAGTAAACACTTTAACACGCTCTCGGCTTTGGCTGGGAGCGTGTTTTGCGTTTTTATAGTAAAAATGATAGACTGTAACATAGTGAATCATTATCGGGGTGAACTGGATGGGAAAATTTTACAATTTATATTTAGACGAAACAAAATATAATAAAGATGGAAAATTTATGTATGGTATCGCTGGCATGGCTGTTCCTTTTAATAAAGTGAGAAATATGGGAAGGATGCTTGGAAAGCTAAAAAAAGAAATATGGAGTGATTTGAGTTATACTGAAACTAAAAAAATCATACTCCACATGTCAGATATACGTTCTGCAAATATTAAATTCGATTCGAATTATTTGGTCTTTTCTGCGCGTTCTATGAAAAGAAAAGTTTTTGAAGGTATAGGAGATATTTTAGTTGAAAATGATTGTGTAGTTTTTGGGACAATGGTTAATTTAACATCGTTAGAACAAAAATACTGTTCTAAATCAACTTATTATATTGGTGATAGTATTTGTATGATGAACATAATTAACAATTTTGTTTGTTTTTTAAAGCATCAAAACGCAAAAGGTAATATTATATTCGAGAGCCGAGCGGATCATAACGGTAATCGTTCAGATTTGTTATTACAAAAACAATTTTATAAAATTATCACGCATGGAACAAATATATATAAACCAATTGAAATCCAAAAGGTAATAACAAATATAAAATTTAAATCTAAAAAGGAAAACGATGCAGGTTTACAAATAGCAGATTTTATACCTAGTCATTTTATGATAAATTTCTGCGGCAATAGTCAAGCAAAAATTAATATATACGACAAGCTAAAAAAACTCAGATATTCTGGTGGTTTAACCCAAGGAGGGATATATTCAAAAGATTTTGGTGTCTGTTATATAGAATAAATAAAAAATAGTTGACTTTTTGTGTTGCAATAAGTATAATAATCATATCGAGTATGTTTAAGATTGACTTCTTTTACCAGATGGTAGCCATACATCGTATTGATAAAACATTTAGGAGGGGGATAGCTTCGGCAAAGTCCGATTCTACGTAGTTAATTCTACGATACCCCGACCTCCTTTCAAAATAAGGAGATGCTATCAGCATCTCTTTTTATGTTTATTTTTCCTTATCCTGTGCTAGGGCTTTTTTAATTTTGTTGACGTCAACAAAATTTGCAGTCACGCACGTTTTATGGTATAATAAACTTGTAAGAAATTGAGGGTCTTACATTAATTTGTGCTCCATCCATACTCCTGAGGGGGGTATGGATGGAGAGCTAGCTTTTGCTAGCTTTTTTTATTGCTGTTAAAACGGACAAAAAATTTTAAAAAAATCAAAAAAATTTTATAAAAAGTGTTGACTACTACTACAAATAGTAGTATAATATGTATGTAAGGTTGAGGGAGGCAATCTTAGACAAGGAAACTACAGAAAGGAAAAAAAGTTATGAAAACCTCAGAAATAATTGAGCTTATCAGTTCAATCGGAATTGCTTTAACAGGTTTTGGTTCAGCCTTAACGGGCGTAGCCAAAGTAATTAAGGCAACAAAAAAAGAACCTCAAAAAACAGCCCGACCAAGGAAGTTTAAATAAGGTTCTATAGTGGGAACGGGAGCGAAAGCTCCCACACCTGCTATGTTGAGTATATCATAACTGGTTAAAATTATGAAGTATTTTATTATTTTTGCTTTTGTATTCTTGGTATATCTATGGATAGCAAAAGATGATTAAAGGAACTAACATGATTGAAGTATTATCAAAACAAGAAATTTTAAACTTACTAACGAATAATTCACGTTATCAGATTTCTAAAGCTACTGGAATATCTGAACAAACGTTATCAAATTACGCAAACGGCGTTACAGATGTCGGGCGTATGTCATACAACAATGCTATTAAGCTTACACAATACGCAAAAGAAAACGATATAATTGTTACAATGTAATTGCTCTTATTAGAATATTCTTAAGGGCATATAACTCCTGATTCTTGGCAATAAGTGTTTATGAAAAACAGAATTAGGTGTTATAATAGAGCTATGGTAGTAATGAGATTTGATGAAAGAGGATTTGTAGAAGAACGTGATGATTATGGTAAGCAATTATTCTTAAAGAAAATTGCTGATTATGATAAACAGATAGCTCCCACCATGCGAGCAAATGGCTATAAAAGAGTAGATAGTAGTGAAAGAACCGTATTATTTACGTTTGGTGAAATGACATTTTCAAGAAGCCGCTGGCGACGAGGGACGAAAACCCGCTATCCTGTGGATGAATGGTTGGGGTTGAAAAAGTATATGCGCTGTTCGTTGGAACTTATGTATCATCTGGTGAGATACGCTTCAGAAATGTCTTATCGTCAAGTTTGTCGAATGATAAAGCTATCTTACCGCTTAGATATTACAAAAGATACTGTCTTAAAAGCTGTTAAACTAACAGGACAGCTATTTTCTGAAAGGGAGCATTATCGTTATTTTGTGGAGGAACAAGTTCCAGAAAAAATCAAAGTACCGATTATTTATGTTGAGGGTGACGGTGTTCTGGTGAAAACAACTTCTAAAAATAACGAGAAGCATAACACAGATGAAACACCGTGGGATGTATTGGTCAATCAAAGGCGCCTGTGCAATGGCGAGGCTTATTCTTTTAGAGAGGATTGATCAATTAGAGGAGCTCTTCTTTGGTGATTGGCGTCAAGACTATCAGTATTATCATACTAAGCGTTTAGGTGTAGGACCTCTAGGAAATCATGCTAATAACAATCCCTTTCCATCACAGAAAATTTTGAAAAGGGATGGAAAATACATTGGTTATGATCGACAACAATATAGATATTAATAGCCGAAAAAAGAGATTTTTAAGGCTTTTTTGTGCTGTTTTCCTTTACATTTAAGCTGCATTTATGATATAATGTACTTAATAGAAAACGAAAAAAGGAGCAGAAGCTGTAACTTCTACTCCACCGATTAAGACAAAACTTACCTTTGCTTAATCAGTCAAACAGTATTGTAGCATAGAAAAGCTAATATCGTCAAGACTGAAGCAAAGAAAAAATTGTTTCAGTCTTTTTTCGATGATAAGAATTCTCTGTTTTCAACGTTTTTTCTAGCTTATTTGAAAATTCCCAGAAAACAAGACACATACGTTATCAAGCGTAAGTCTTGATATTTCAAATAAAATGTGCTACTATAATAAAAGATATGTAGAAGGAGGCGGAGTTTGTGACTTCGCCTCTTGTGGTGCCTAAATCTCATTTTAGCTAAAAAGGCTAGTGATTACATGAGATTAGGAGCGAAGTTCTACGATGAGACGCTACAAATCCACTTTTTAGAAGTGAATGAGCGTAGTGAACTTTCTATTTTTGATTTTGAAAGATAAAGGAGGGGATTCTTATCGCAAACGCAAATACAATCATTGATGTCGTTACAGAAGTGGTTGCACCAGCTATTAAAGAGCCGTTTGAATTGGTTGATGTCGAGTATGAGAAAATGGGTAGCGATTATGTGCTTAGCATCTTAATTGACAAGCCAGAAGGGATTACGGTAGATGATACAGCAGATCTGACTGCAATTATCAGCCCTTTGCTTGATGCGATTAAACCAGACCCATTTCCAGAGCAGTATATGTTGGAAGTGTCTAGCCCTGGTTTAGAGCGTCCGTTAAAAACGAAAGAAGCTCTTGAAAAAGCTGTAGGTTCTTATGTCAATGTTAGTCTCTACAAAGCGATTGATAAAGTTAAGGTGTTCCAAGGGGACCTTGTTGCTTTTGACGGTGACACATTGACCATTGATTATTTGGATAAAACGCGGAAAAAAACAGTTGAAATTCCGTATTCGACAGTTGCAAAAGCGCGTTTGGCAGTGAAATTGTAGTCAAGATTTACAAACTACAATCTGATTTTATTTAGATATAGATGAAAGGATACGCTCTACTGACCATGTAGAGCAATGAAAACAATGAGCAAAGAAATGCTAGAAGCCTTCCGTATTTTGGAAGAAGAAAAACACATTAACAAAGAAGACATCATTGACGCTGTGAAAGAGTCTTTGAAATCAGCTTACAAACGTCGTTATGGTCAATCTGAATCATGTGTTATTGAATTCGATGACAAAAAAGGTGATTTTAAAGTTTACACTGTTCGTGAAGTTGTTGAAGAAGTTTTTGATAGCCGTTTAGAAATCAGTTTGTCAGATGCGTTGAAAATCAGTTCAGCTTATGAACTCGGTGATAAAATTCGTTTTGAAGAATCTGTTGCTGAATTTGGTCGAGTTGCTGCTCAATCAGCTAAACAAACAATCATGGAAAAAATGCGCCGTCAAATTCGTGAAGTAACTTACAATGAGTACAAACAACACGAAGGCGAAATCATGACTGGCACTGTTGAACGTTTTGACCAACGTTTCATCTATGTTAACCTTGGTTCGCTTGAAGCGCAATTATCACACCAAGATCAAATTCCTGGTGAAACCTTCAAATCACATGACCGTATTGAAGTTTATGTTTACAAAGTTGAAAACAATCCAAAAGGTGTCAACGTTTTTGTAAGCCGTAGCCATCCACAATTCATCAAACGCATTATGGAACAAGAAATTCCTGAAGTATTTGACGGAACAGTTGAAATCATGAGCGTTTCGCGTGAGGCCGGCGACCGTACAAAAGTTGCTGTGCGTAGCCACAATCCAAACGTTGATGCTATCGGTACTATCGTCGGTCGTGGTGGAAGCAACATCAAGAAAGTGATTAGCAAATTCCATCCAAAACGTTATGATGCCAAAGCTGGTGTTGAAGTGCCAATCGAAGAAAATATCGATGTTATCCAATGGGTTGAAGATCCAGCAGAATTCATCTACAACGCCATTGCGCCAGCAGAAGTTGATATGGTTCTTTTTGATGAAGAAGACAGCAAACGCACGACTGTTGTCGTTCCTGACAACAAATTGTCACTTGCTATCGGTCGCCGTGGACAAAACGTTCGTTTGGCAGCTCATTTAACTGGCTACCGTATCGACATCAAATCTGCATCAGAATACGAAGTACTTGAAGCTGAACGTGAAGAAAACGCAGCTGTAGCACAAGAAGAAGTTGCACCTGTTGAAGAAGCAGCTGAATCTGTTGAAACTGAAGTTGTAGCAAACGACGCAGAGTAAAGAAAGATAGAGGTGTTTGATGGCTAAAACACGTAAAATACCTTTAAGAAAATCAGTTGTTTCAGGCGAAGTAATTGATAAGCGCGATTTGCTTCGCATTGTTAAGAACAAAGAAGGCGAGATTTTTATCGACCCGACTGGTAAGAAAAACGGTCGCGGTGCCTACATCAAGCTTGACAATGAAGAAGCAATCCAAGCTAAAAATAAAAAAGTGTTTAATCGTAGTTTTTCAATGGAAGTTCCTGACGAATTTTACGATGAATTAATTGCTTACGTCGATCACAAAGTTAAAAGAAGAGAGTTGGGTCTTGAATAACCGTGAAAGATTGTCAAATTTGATTGGTCTAGCACAGCGAGCAGGAAAAGTTATCTCTGGTGAAGAAATAGTTATCAAAGCGATTCAATCTGGAAAAGCACAGCTTATTTTCCTAGCCAATGATGCTGGCGCTAATTTGACAAAGAAAACAACTGATAAATGTCAATATTACAAAGTAGAAGTCTCCACAGTGTTTAACACACTGGAATTAAGTGCTGCTCTTGGAAAACCGCGTAAAGTGGTAGCCATAGCAGATGCTGGATTTTCAAAGAAAATGAGGACTCTTATGAACTAAAAGAATAGGAGGAGGACATCAATTGTCAAAGAAAAGATTATATGAAATCGCTAAAGAAGTGGGTAAATCAAGCAAGGAAGTTGTTGAATATGCTCAAGAATTAGGACTTGCTGTTAAGAGCCATTCTTCTAGCGTTGAAGAATCTGATGTCAAACGCATTGTGGCAAAATTTTCAGATAAGTCTCAATCTACTCCAGCTAAACCTAAAGTAGAAAAAGCATCTAAAAAAACAGTTGCACAAGCTCCAAAAGCTACTCCTGCAACACCAGCAAAACCACAAAGCCGTAATTTTAAGGCTGAGCGTGAAGCGCGTGCCAAAGCCGAAGCTGAAAGACGCGCTAATGGTGGCGATAAAAAACGTCGTAACGACCAACGTCGTGATGACCGTTCAAATCGTAATGATCGACAAGGGAATGCCCAAAATAATCGTAAACAAAATAAACGCGATCGCAATTCTCAAAATCATAATCGAAGAGATCAACGTGATAATCGCCACGATAACCGTCAGCAACCAGCAAAACCACGTGTTGACTTTAAAGCACGCGCCGCTGCTATAAAAGCTGAACAAAATGCTGAGTATTCACGTCAAAGCGAAAATCGAATTCATGAGCAAGAACAAAAAGTTCGTGTTGAGGTGAAAGCTAAGGCTGAAGAAAAGAAAGCAGTAGTTAAAAAGGCTGCGCCTGCTCCACAAGCTGTGGTGGCAGAACATCCTGCACCAACTACTGATAAACATCGTAAGAAACAAGTTCGTCCTGAAAAATCACATGATTACAATCATGAGTATGAAGACGGACCGCGCAAGAATAAAAATAGAAAAAACTGGAATAATCAAAACCAAGTGAGAAATCAAAGAAATAGTAACTGGAATAATAAGAAGAAAAACAAAAAAGGTAAAAATAATCATAATAATGCTCCAAAACCTGTAACAGAGCGTAAGTTCCATGAATTGCCTAAAGAATTTGAATATACTGAAGGTATGACAGTCGCTGAAATCGCAAAACGTATTAAACGCGAACCAGCTGAAATTGTTAAAAAATTGTTCATGATGGGTGTTATGGCAACACAAAACCAATCCCTCGACAGCGATACAATCGAATTGTTGATGGTTGATTATGGTATTGAAGCTCATAAAAAAGTTGAGGTTGACGAAGCTGATATTGAACGCTTCTTCGTAGATGAAGATTACCTCAATCCTGAAAATATGGTTGAACGTGCACCTGTTGTTACAATCATGGGTCACGTTGACCATGGTAAAACAACCCTTCTTGATACCCTTCGTAATTCACGTGTCGCTACAGGCGAAGCTGGTGGTATCACTCAACATATTGGTGCTTATCAAATCATTGAAAATGGTAAGAAAATTACTTTCCTTGATACACCAGGACACGCGGCATTTACATCAATGCGTGCGCGTGGTGCGTCAATCACAGATATTACAATTTTGATTGTTGCTGCTGATGACGGTGTTATGCCTCAAACAGTGGAAGCCATTAACCACTCTAAAGCTGCTGGTGTCCCAATCATCGTTGCAATCAACAAGATTGATAAACCAGGTGCCAACCCAGAACGTGTTATCGGTGAATTGGCAGAACACGGTATCATCTCAACTGCTTGGGGTGGCGACTGTGAATTCATTGAAATTTCAGCCAAATTTGGTCAAAACATTGATGAATTGCTAGAAACAGTTCTCCTTGTTGCTGAAATGGAAGAATTGAAAGCTGACCCAACAGTTCGTGCTATCGGTACAGTTATCGAAGCTCGTCTTGATAAAGGTAAAGGTGCTATCGCAACACTTCTTGTTCAACAAGGTACTCTTCACGTTCAAGACCCAATCGTTGTTGGTAACACATTTGGTCGTGTTCGTGCTATGGTTAATGACCTTGGACGTCGTGTAAAAGTAGCTGAACCATCAACACCAGTATCAATTACCGGTTTGAATGAAGTACCTATGGCAGGTGACCACTTCGCCGTTTATGAAGATGAGAAAGCTGTGCGTGCCGCTGGTGAAGAGCGTGCTAAACGTGCATTGATGAAACAACGTCAAGTAACACAACGTGTTAGCCTTGAAAATCTCTTTGATACGCTTAAAGCAGGTGAAGTTAAGACTGTTAATGTTATCATCAAAGCCGATGTACAAGGTTCAGTTGAAGCTCTTGCTGCCTCACTTCATAAAATTGATGTTGAAGGCGTGAAAGTCTCGGTTGTCCACTCAGCTGTTGGTGCTATTAACGAATCAGACGTTACCCTTGCTGAAGCCTCAAATGCCTTCATCATTGGATTTAACGTACGTCCTACACCACAAGCACGTCAACAAGCAGAAACTGATGAAGTGGAAATTCGTCTTCATTCAATTATCTACAAAGTTATCGAAGAAGTTGAAGATGCCATGAAAGGTATGCTTGACCCTGAATACAAAGAAAAAATCATCGGTGAAGCTATCATCCGCGAAACCTTCAAAGTTTCTAAAGTTGGTACAATCGGTGGATTCATGGTTACAAGTGGTAAAATCATTCGTGATGCTAACGCCCGTGTCATTCGTGACGGTGTCGTTATCTTCGACGGAAAACTTGCTAGCCTTAAACACTTCAAAGATGACGTTAAAGAAATCGGAAATGGCCAAGAAGGTGGTTTGATGATTGAAAACTACAACGACATTAAAGTTGATGACGTCATCGAAGGCTACATCATGGAAGAAATTAAACATTAACAAGTATTGTGGCTGAAGCCACTAATACTTGTACGGCAATCTCTATGGAGCATTTCCTAAACGTTACACTAGTCTAAAACTTCCAGTATTATCGACTGAAAGTTTTAGCCGTCGAAACGCTTGGGAGTAAGACAGAACACCAGAAAGCAGGTTCGTCGTCTTACCCCTGCACGGTTGAGTAGGGGTGTAAAAGCTGATTTATCAGCGTAATAGAACCCACTCAACCACTGCGCCAAGCTAAGTATTGAGACTAAAGTCTTTAATGGCATATGATAAGCTCTAGCAGACTTTCAGTTGATGGCTAGCTTTCAAGAATTCTCTAGTAAAAACAGAGCTACATACTGCAGTCTTGTTTTACTACGGTGGTAGCTATCTTTAGAGTATCAACAAATTTAGTTTTTATGAAATAATTTCTAAAATTTGCAAGTCTTGTCTATTGATTGATTATTTGCGAGCGAAGCGAGCAACAAGACGATACTTACCGCTGTGGTGAAAGTGGTTGAATTTACTACTATTTAGCCACTCGGAAGTTTTGAGACTTTAGGCTCAAAACTTAGGCATGGAATTCCTTGGATTCCTTCAATAGTCCAGTGGACTATTGAATCTGCCGTCCGCATCACTTAAGGAAAGTATCAAAAAGACTTCTTTGGAAAATAAAAAATATCAAAATAACTAGAAAGGATATTTTATGGCTAATCATCGTGTTGACCGTGTTGGTATGGAAATCAAACGTGAAGTAAACGAAATTTTGCAAAAAAAAGTTCGTGACCCACGTGTTCAAGATGTGACAATTACTGATGTTCAAATGCTTGGAGATCTTTCAATGGCTAAAGTGTATTACACTATTCACTCTGGACTTGCGTCAGATAATCAAAAAGTCCAAACTGGTCTTGAAAAAGCAAAAGGAACTATCAAACGTGAACTTGGTCGCAACTTGACTATGTACAAAATTCCAGATTTGACATTCATCAAAGATGAATCAATCGAATACGGCAATAAAATTGACCAAATGCTTCGTGATTTGGAAGCTAAAAAATAACATAGCTTTCCATTTCAGTAAAAAATAGAAAAACAATTAAGAACTCGCTAATTAGCGGGTTCTTTTGTGTTATAATAAAAGTGTTTTTTGAAATGGGGAAATAAAAAAGATGAATATCACAGTTTATTTGGCTTCAAGTATGGGAAATACGCCAGATTATCATGAACAAGTTGTCGCATTTGCGAATTGGTTAGCTCAACATGACCATTGTTTGGTTTATGGAGGAAGCAAAACTGGGCTTATGGGAGTTTTGGCGGACACGGTATTGGCACAGGGTGGTAAAGTCTATGGTATCATGCCTGATTTTATGCAAAAACGTGAAAAGGTACATCAAGGCTTAACACACTTGCAAATTGTTGCTGATATGGATGAGCGTAAGCGTCTCTTAATGGAAGAGGGCGACATTTTAGTCGCATTTCCAGGTGGTCCAGGGACACTTGAAGAGATTATTCAGGCTATTTCATGGGCGCGTGTTGGGCAACTCGACAAACCCTGCTTGCTTTTTAACATGAATGGTTACTATGATAGCCTCAAAGAACAATTTAATCAGATGGTGCAGGCAGGTTTTTTAACGATAGCTGACCGCAAAAAGGTTATCTTTGTCGATAGTCTGCAAGCGTTAGAAGAGGTTATCAGTAGTTATCAGAAATGAGGGGTGGGATTTATGGATTTAGAAGCGTTATTTGTGCAAGATGAAGAGTTAATGGGGATTCTTAGGATAATAGCAGAGCTGGATTTGCAGGATTCTTGGCTAGCAGCTGGGACATTACGCAATTATGTTTGGAATGTCTTGTCAGGAAAAGCTGGCTTGGCACAAGCAAGTGATTTAGATATCGTTTTTTATGATATCAATGTGTCTTATGATGAAACGCTGGCGCTTCAGCAAGACCTTCAACAGCGCTACCCAGCCTATCAATGGGAAATCAAGAATCAAGTTTATATGCACAGCCATAGTCCAAATACGCTCCCTTACCAAAATGCGAGAGATGCTGTTGGCAAATATCCAGAGCGTTGCACCGCCATTGCAACAAGATTGAACAATGATGAGTTGGAACTTTTTTTGCCTTATGGTGATGACGATATTGTTAATTTTGTCGTGCAACCGACACCGCATTTTTTAGAAGATAAGAAACGGATGCAGGTCTATCGTGAACGCCTTGCTAAGAAAGATTGGCAGGAAAAATGGCCAAACTTACAGCTATTTGATAAATAAGAATAATACGCTAGGTGAAACAGATTGCTTTGATTTTTGCAATGTGTTTCATTTTTTAATCTTTTATCGTTGACAAATGTAAACAATAATCATATAATAAATCTACAAACGTAAACTAAAACTATTTTAAGGAGGTAACAATGTCAATTTCAAATGCAGAATGGGAAATCATGCGTGTTGTTTGGACGAAAGAGGAAACAACTAGCAGCCAGATTTTGGAAATTCTCGAGCAAAAGACAGACTGGACAGCCTCAACCGTTAAAACATTGTTGAAACGACTAGTGGATAAAGGCTATCTAGCAACACAGAAATCGGGCAAATCATTTCTTTATTCAGCACTTGTTTCTGAAGAAGAAGCTATTAATCGACAAGCCGATGAGCTTTTTGATAAATTTTGTCAGCGCAAGTATACTGCGATTATCAAACATCTCGTGGAAACAACGCTGATGACAATGGCAGATATTAACGACTTGCAAGCTCTGCTATTGTCCAAAAAAGAAGAGGCACTTGAAGAAGTGCCGTGCAATTGCATCCCTGGGCAATGTCGCTGTAAAGCTCATTTGAGTGCTTAGGGTTAGATTGGAAAGGAAAATAAATGGCAAAAGAAGAAGTTTTCGTCATTGACGGCATGACCTGTGCAGCTTGTGCCTTAACGGTTGAAAATGCTGTTAAAAAGCTAGACCATGTTGACTCCGCTGTTGTCAATCTAACAACGGAGAAAATGACGGTGGATTATAATCCTGACTTAGTCAGTGAAAAAGAAATTGAAAAAGCGGTAGCAGATGCAGGTTATAGCGCCAGCGTTTTTGACCCGACAACGGCAAAGAGTCAATCAGAGCGCCAAAGTGAAGCCACACAGAATATGTGGCATAAGTTTCTTTTATCAGCTTTGTTTGCGATACCGCTCCTCTATATTTCTATGGGAAGTATGGTGGGGCTTTGGGTGCCAGAAATCATCAGCATGTCAGCTCACCCATTGAACTTTGTTTTGATTCAGCTGATTTTGACGCTTCCTGTCATGTATTTTGGACGTCGTTTTTATGTCAATGGCTTTCGCTCATTGTTTAAAGGGCATCCTAATATGGACTCGTTGGTTGCCTTGGCAACAACGGCTGCCTTCGTTTACAGCCTTTACGGTGTTTATCATATGATACTGGGGCATAGCCACCACGCGCATATGCTGTATTTTGAATCAGTTGCGGTGATTTTGACCTTAATCACTCTCGGGAAATACTTTGAAACGCTGTCAAAAGGTCGCACGTCAGATGCCATTCAAAAATTGGTGAAATTATCAGCCAAAGAAGCAACGGTTATCCGTGACGGTGTGGAACAAGCTGTTGCGATTGAGGACGTGCGCATTGGAGACCTCATTTTAGTAAAACCTGGGGAAAAAATCCCTGTTGACGGTAGTGTGGTTTCAGGGCACTCGGCGATTGATGAGTCAATGTTGACAGGGGAAAGTATCCCAGTTGAGAAAGCCACAGAGGATAAGGTTTATGGTGCTTCAATCAATGGACAAGGGGCGCTAACCATTCGTGCTGAAAAAGTTGGTGATGAAACCTTGCTCGCCCAAATTATTAAATTGGTTGAGGATGCGCAGCAAACCAAAGCACCGATTGCTAAAATTGCGGATAAGGTAGCAGGTGTTTTTGTTCCAACTGTTATCGTGATTGCGCTTGTCACCTTCATTTTCTGGTACTTGATTATGGGACAAACCTTTGTCTTTGCTTTCCAAGTTGCCATTGCGGTTCTTGTCATTGCTTGTCCTTGTGCGCTTGGTCTTGCAACACCGACAGCGATTATGGTCGGAACTGGTCGCGGTGCTGAAAATGGGATCCTCTATAAACGCGGTGATACCCTTGAAAATGCTCACCACCTTGATACCATTGTCTTTGATAAAACAGGAACTATCACCCAAGGCAAACCACAAGTTGTTGATATTTTTGCTTACCAAGGTGATAAAGATAAGCTTCTTGCACAAGTTGCCTCAATCGAGAAATTGTCAGAACACCCTCTTAGTCAAGCTGTTGTGGAAAAAGCATCCGCAGATAAGTTAGCTTTGACAGAGGTCACACAATTTAAGTCCTTAACAGGATTTGGCTTGCAGGCTGATATTGATGGACAAACAGTTTATGTCGGGAACTGCAAGTTAATGGAAAAATATCAGGTTGACTTGACCGCCACTCAAGAAGCGGTGCTGGCTGCGACTCAAAAAGGACAAACACCGATTTACATCTCGGCAAATGCACAACTACTAGGACTTATCACCGTAGCTGATTTACTAAAAGTAGACAGTAAAGAAACCGTTGCTAAATTGCAAGAAAAAGGCATTGACGTTGTCATGCTGACAGGCGACAATAGCAAGACAGCACAAGCTATTGCCAAACAAGCTGGTATCAAAAATGTTATTAGCGAAGTTCTACCAGACCAGAAATCGCAAGCCATTCAGGATTTGCAAAGTCAAGGAAAAATGGTTGCCATGGTTGGTGACGGGATAAATGACGCACCTTCCTTAGCGGTAGCGGATATTGGTATCGCTGTCGGTTCTGGGACAGACATTGCTATTGAATCAGCAGATATTATTCTCATGAAACCAGAAATTTCAGATGTTCTGAAAGCCTTGAGCATTAGTCGTTTAACGATTAAAATTATCAAGGAAAATCTTTTCTGGGCATTTATCTACAATATCTTAGCGATTCCTGTCGCTATGGGTGTATTATATCTATTTGGTGGACCTCTGTTAAATCCAATGATTGCAGGACTTGCCATGGGATTTAGTTCAGTTTCAGTCGTCCTCAATGCCCTTCGCCTAAAATATATTAAACTGAATTAATGATAAACAAAGGAGTTTCACATAGAAAAAACGTATGAAGTTACTGGCATGAAATGCCAAGGTTGTGTCAAAACAGTGACAGAAAAATTGTCAGCTGTTCGTGGCGTTGAAAAAGTGGTTGTTGATTTGGATAAAAAACAAGCAACCGTCACAGGAAATCCTTTCAAGCTCTCCCTAAAACGAGCACTCAAGGGGACAAAATTCATCCTTGGAAAAGAAATTTAAAAGAATTTCAAAAATCATAAAAAACAGACTCAGTGCTGTTTTTTTGCGTTAAAAATGATAAACTAGTCTAGTAAGAAAAAAATGAATTTGGAACGAAAATGACAATAGATATTTGGGATATTTTAAATGTTATCGGAACGATTGCTTTTGCACTTTCAGGAGCTATTGTTGCCATGGAAGAAGATTTTGACATTCTAGGATTGTTTATCTTAGGATTTATAACAGCTTTTGGTGGTGGTGCCATTCGTAATCTTTTGATAGGATTGCCCATTAGTGCGCTTTGGTCGCAAGGTCAAGCATTTTATTTTGCCTTGGTTGCTATGCTATTTATCATGGTATTTCCAAATCTCATTACTCATAAAAGTTGGAGGAAGGCAGAAGTGTTGACGGATGCTATCGGGCTAGCGACGTTTAGCGTGCAAGGAGCTATGTATGCGGTGAAATTGCATCAACCCTTGAGTGCAGTCATTGTTGCGGCAGTTTTGACTGGTGCAGGTGGCGGTATTGTTCGTGATACTTTAGCAGGGCGAAAACCTGGGGTGTTACGAAGCGATGTTTATGCAGGTTGGTCAATTTTAGCAGCACTAGCGATTTACTTTAAAATCGTCCATAACGATTCAGGTTATTATTTGCTTGTTTTGATTCTGACCAGCTTACGTATGATAGGTTACTGGCGTCAATGGCATTTGCCAAAAATTAAACGGAAGGTCACTTAGAAATGATTAAATTAATTGCAATTGATTTAGACGGAACTTTACTGAATTCAGATAAAAAAATTCCTGATGAAAATATCAAAGCTATTCAGAAAGCTGCTAAAGCAGGTGTGAAAATTGTTCTTTGTACAGGACGACCAAAATCAGGAATTCTGCCTTATTTTGAACGACTTGGCTTGACTGATGAAGAATACATTATTATGAATAATGGCTGCAGCATTTACAATACTAAGAATTGGGAGCTTGTCAGTTATGCCCAAGTTAATAATGATGAATTGGACAAATTAGACCAAGTGTTAGCGGACTATCCAGAGGTTTGCTTGACATTGACAGGCGAAAAACATTATTATGCCGTTGGAAGCGAAGTGCCAGAATTGGTTCAATACGATGCAGGGCTTGTTTTCGATACAGCTAAAGCTGTTAGCATTGATGAATTGAAAGCTAGTTCAGAAATTATCTTCCAAGCCATGTATATGGCAAGAGCGCCTTATTTGGACCCATTCCAAGAAGCCAAAGAAAGCGCCTTGGCAGCTGAATTTAGCGTGGTGCGCAGTCAAGAATACATCTTTGAAGCTATGCCGAAAGGTTATACAAAAGCTACGGCTCTTAAAGCTTTGTCAGAAAAACTTGGCTTTACTCCAGCAGAAGTAATGGCAATCGGTGATGCTGCTAATGACATTGAAATGCTAGAATTTGCTGATAACAGTATTGCCATGGGAAATGCGACTGACGAAGTCAAAGCGCTTTGCCGCTACGAAACAACAACCAACGACCAAGCAGGCGTAGCCCAAGCCATTTACGATTATGTGTTGAAATAAATTATAGAAAAAACTCCAACTAATTTGAGTTGGAGTTTTTTCTATAAGAAAAGTGGTAAACCAATAGCGGCTACTTCTTCGGCAGGAATTCGCATATCGTCGGCTACCCAGTTTGAGAGGACCGAGATAATGGCATTGCTCCAGAAAGAATTAGTGTAGCGAGAATCATGCTTTTTCTTGAAACGTTGATAAGCTTTTAAGCGTTTAGAAACGATACTTGTCAATAGCTTTTCAAGGTGCTGTTCAAAAATCATTCGTAAAACGTTGGCTTCCTTTTTCGCCTCCGTCAATATGAAAAGCCACGCTCGGAAGAGCTGTGTCTTTAAATCGAAATTTTTGATGTCTCGAAAAATACGGCGAACAATTTGCGTTAAAATAGATTCAAGAATGGCTTCCTTAGATTTGTGATTTCGATAGAAAGCATTACGTGAAACGCCAGCTTTAGCGACAAGTTCAGAAATCGTAATTTGATTTAGTGGTTTCTTTTCAAGAAGAAGTAAAAGCGCAGTTTCAAGTGATTCACGCGTTAATTTTCGTGCCTCCTTGTTGGACACCTGCAAATTTTGCAAGGATTTTTGTGAAATTGTTTTTCCGTCATGACAAAATCCTCTCACTTGTGACGTCTTATTGTTTTTGATAGCTAAGATAAAGGCTCTAATGATATAATTTTAGGAGAAAATACTTTGTTTGTCAAATAATATCAAAATCAAAAGAAATGGAGGAAAAGAGATTTGACTTGGAAAATTGTGACAGATTCTGGCTGTGATATTAAACATATCGAAGCTATCGCAGACCACACAGAATTTCAAAATGTCCCTCTAACAATACAGATTGGCTCAGAAATTTTTGTGGATGATGAAGGGTTAGATGTCGATAATATGATGGCAAGTATGTATGCAAGTCCTACATCATCAAAATCAAGTTGTCCAAGCCCAGATGCCTTCTTACAAGCCTACCAAGGCGCTGAAAATGTCATTGCTATTACGATTACAGGAAATTTATCAGGAAGTCAAAACAGTGCTCAAGTGGCTAAAAATATGCTTCTTGAAGAACACCCGAATGTTAATATTTATGTGATTGACTCACTATCTGCAGGCGGTGAAATTGACTTGATTGTTTTAGAATTAAACCGTCTAATTGCTAAAGGTCTCAGCTTTGATGAGGTGGTCGAAGCGATTACCGCTTACCAAGCTAAGACCAAATTACTCTTTATTCTTGCTCGTGTGGATAACTTGGTAAAAAATGGTCGCTTGAGCAAATTGATTGGTAAAGTCATCGGACTTCTTAACATTCGTATGGTCGGAAAAGCTAGTGACGAAGGGACTTTAGAGCTTCTTCACAAGGCAAGAGGTCAGAAAAAAGAACAATCAATGAAATGTTCAAAGAAGGTTATCAAGGTGGCAAAGTCATGATTACTCACGCCAACAATGAAAAAGCTTGCCAACAGCTAAGTGATAAAATCAAAGAGAAATACCCTCAAGCCGATATCACATTTATCAAAGCTTCAGGACTTTGTAGCTTCTATGGTGAAGATGGTGGTATCTTATTAGGATACGAAACAAAATAAACGTTTAAACACCCAAGATGAATATCAGTCTTGGGTGTTTTGTGTATGACGATTTAAGCCACTGTATTTTTTAATAGCAATAAGTGTTGTAATTGTGATGACCACGTCCATAACTAAAGCAGGATAGGCTTTAATGGTGAAGTCGTATAAAGACCAAAGTAGCATATTCTCAACCGTTACCCAGCGAAGCCATTGTCCCCTATCAGTCAAAAAAGAAACGATAGTATAAGATACTGATGAAATCAAAGGTAAACAGCCGATTAATCCTGAATTATTGACATGAATGCCTAATGTTACTTGAATGATAACGAGGAGAACAGTTGTATAAATTGAATCCCATTTCTTAATCATGAGCGTATTTCGAATAATAGAAACACTGATAGAAATAGCTCCCGTATAGCCACCCAACAAAAAATTGGCAACCATGGTAAAGAAATAATCAGACAGTTGCCAACTCAACATGCTTTTCTTAGTTTTGGCAAAAGATGAGATTGCTAAACAAGTTGCGCCAATGGCTGAAAAGACAAGCCCGATTGACATAATGATTAATATCCGTAAGAATCGCTATTAGTGACAGTCGAATCAAAATAAGTATTATCGTAAGTGCTGTATGTTGAATCACCTGAAATAGTATTGCTTTGTGTAGTTGCTGCTGCGATAGCATTAGAAACAGCATCCAGACGAGCTTGAAGTTGGTCTTTGACGGTTTTATTTGTTAGAACATCAATTGCTGCTTGTGCCGCAGTGACATTTGCGCTTGTTTGTTCAGATTCTGCCGTTGCAACAGCTGTTTCCGCATTGCTTTCATTGGTTACTTCAGCAGAGACAGCATCCAATTGTGATTGTAAATCTGTTTTTTTACTTTCATCGGAAAGTTTATTAATGGCTGCTTGGGCATTGGTAACAGCTTCTGACGTAGGATTGGCTTGTGCTTCTGCGAGCAATGCTTCTGCATTAGCTTCTAACTCTTCTTCGCTAGTAGATGATGAAGATGAGACAGCAGTAGTTGTTTGTGAACTTGATGTGCTGGCATAATTGTTACCAAAGATTAGGTAAATACCAGCTCCAAAAGCAATTAAAATAATGCTAAGAATGAGATAAGTAACTTCACTTCTTGAGGTTTTCATGAAAGCTCCTTTTCCTTTTTATAAATTAGATGCTACTTCAATAATGTAGCGTTATTCGATAAGTCAAATAATGTTAAACTTCTGTGATTAACAGAGCATCTTTCTATATTATAACATAGAAATGACAGCGCATTAATTTTTTTCGATATTCTCTTAAAAATTTAGGCTAATTTAACCTAAAACGATTATACTGCCAAAAAGGAAATTTCAAAAAATGATCGATTATTAAAAAATCAGTTTTTTATCATTTTAGAAAAAGAACATTATATTATCCAATTAGAGAGGGATAAAAGCTGAATCAGCGAAACTTCCTATATTTCAACAATAAAACAGTCACTGATAGCAGATTTTGCTAAAAATGGCTGTTTTTTCTTATTTTCTCGTTGAGAATGAGAGTTAAAAATAACGGTGTTGAGAATTGCACTGTTAACTAGAAAGATAATTGTGGTATAATAAATACATCAGGAGGTTCACTATGGTTGAATTTACTCTTGAACCTTTTGCTAACGACACTTTCAAATTGCTTAAATCATTGAAAGAAAACCAAGTTGAAGTAAAAGGCATTTATTACATACCGCTTTCTCAACAAGAAATGGATAGATGCTGAAAGCAACTGCCTTGCAAAGTAGCCTTAAAAGTGCTGCGAATATTACTAATATTCCTTTAACAACTGTATTTAATGCCATTAGTAACGGAACTCTAAATGCGAACGAAATGTATTATTTCGATGCTTTAACGAATAAGAGTGATGTTAAGATTGTCAAAACGCTGTTGTCTGAGTATCAGTACGCTGATAAGGAGGAGTTTTTTGAGAAATTAGGAAAAATTGATGCCACTAACGCAAGTGTATTAGCTGTTAGTGCGGTTTATGGCCGCATATTAGAAGAAATACCTTCAGAAGCGGAAGTTAGGAGGGCTTCAAGTTCGGGAATAGCTTTAACGAATGTTGAAGCGTTTTTGTCAGGAATAGCCAGCCAAGATAAAACAGCTGCGACTGCTTATCTAAAGAAGTTAACACAAGCAGGCACGATAACCGCTGCTCTTTTGACTTCAGAAGCGACTTCTTTACTGCCAGAATTTCCTAAAACGGGTTCAAGTCAATCTGCGTATGAAGCTTATTGGAAGACTTTGTTAGCTAATCAGCCAATCGTTGAGACGATTAATGCAGACTTAAAACGAGCAGGGTTATTATCTGATATTTTTACAATTGCCTATATTGAAAATATCGGAACGACTGAACATGAGGAAAGCGTAGGCTATCAAAAATATAATATAAACAGGGATAGTGCTGAGACGGTAGATGCTGTTTCTAGTTATATGAGCCAAATTTCTCTAGATAAGGGAAGTCTATACCTAAAGGCTGATAAAAATGGAACAGTCGGCGTATCAATGACGATAACTTCATCATTCGAGAAGTTTAAAGGGAATTCTGCCACTTGGTCAAAATCCATCAACTCTATCAATTACTATAATCAATCTGAGTTAAATTACGCTCAAACAGCTGATAAAATGAAAGAGTTAGAGTCAGCTAAACAAGAAGCTCTTGAAAGTTTACAAGTTAAAACGCTAACTTCAAGCTTGGAATCTGTTGCATGTGTTTTATCGCCCGAATGGTCCGTTGCTATTGGCGTTGTTAAGACACTTTGTGGCGATGGTTCCACAGCAGCTAAAGTTTCAGACGTTTCCAATGATGTTATTTCTCGATTTGTAGATAGTAAAGGACATGAGGTAACGGTAAGCCTTGCCAATAGTATTAGAGATTATTATGATGCTGTTGCGGATATTAATAAAACCTATAATCAAGCCATTCAATTAGCTCAAGCTGAGGGTGCAGAAACGAGGGAGGCTATTCTCTTTAACTATGGTGGCACTCATGTGACTGTTACGGGAGATGGTGAGACCAATTATTCTTATCTCACACCAGAATATGACCTAGAAGCTTCTTTACAGATTTATGATATGGAGGCTAATGGGCTAAGAGCTCAGGTCTTTAGAGATGCGGCAGGTGCTAGTCAGACGGTTACCCCTGGGATGATGGAAGCGGTTAAAGACTTCGATGGGGCAATAAAGGAAACTTTAAAAGGTAATAACTCTGTAAAAGACTTTTTATCAGGAAATAGTAACCAATCAATTTCTGATATCGGAGTTGAGAATATTAGCAATGGTTTAAAGAATATTGAAAATCAAAGTAAGGATATTCCAACATGCTCGAATGTTATTGAAAGCCGTTATTTTGAAAATTATGTGAGGGGGCGGCATTAATGAAAAAAAAGGAGCGATTTATTTTAGGAGGGCTTTGCTTCATTCTGTTAACAATGATTTTTGGGCCTTGGGCTTACAATGGTTACCAAAATCATCAAGATAAGGTGAAGGTGGCAAGTAGTAGCTCATTCAAACCCAGCAAAAGTTATACAACGACTGGAAGTTTAAAACTACCAGAATACTATACATTTGGGGCTAATAACGAATATGTGATTACCGATGATGATGTTTTGGTCGGGCAAGATTATATTTTAACTTTTAAGAGAAAATTATTAGATAGTAGTGTAGATTGTAGTTATCGCGAGTCAGGAGAGTATTTAAAATTTGCTTATCAAAAGATTGATGGCGACTCGTCCTCACGTCAAACCGTTAATTTGGGCAAATTGGCTAATGGCTACAAAAAAGGTTATTATTTAAAATGTAATCCCTTAAAACGTAACACCTATGTGATGAATTATCAAGGAGTGGATTACCTAATTTGTTTTATTGGTAAAGGCTATAGTGAGGATTGGTCGGATTGGCTAGCGCTCGCCTATAATTTAGAGAGTGGGGAGTTGACAGAAGCGGAAACAGTGATGCAGGATGTCTCAATTGATGCGACCTATTCCATACAAGAAACGTCACTTTATGAACCTATTTGGAAAACAAGTCTTGGTGACGTAGATGACGTATATAATGAACTTCAATTACTTATGTATTATATAGTAATTTCATCATATGATGGTACCACTACATCAATCAACCTCTTTTCTGAAAACAGCAGCTTACAAGCACAAATAGATGCTGGAAAAGCCGTGTATATTTACCCAAGGTACAATCAAGTTACCCCAGAAATGTGGTTTAATGATGTTTTGCATTGGTTTGCGCCAAGTGGTCAAGAAACATTGACTGTTTATATGAAAGACGGAAGTGACACAGTAAAAAGTACTCCGATCACCTCGTATGCCGACTACTTAGCACTAGAAAATGAGGCGGCAAGTTAATGGGACAAAAAAATATCAATCCTGATAAGATTAAAAGTGTTAACGCTGCTTATAGTGATATGAGTGATAATATTTCAGATACAGCTTCTATTGTTGGTGACGATTCACAGGAACTATTACAGAATGGAACAGATGCAATCAAAACAGTCAGCAAAGGCATCACTACAACAGTAGAAAAGTTAAACAAATATTTAAATGGTGTGGCTGATGCATTTGAAAAATCGGATTTAGCGGTAGCAAATGGGATAGAGTCAGGGACAGTTGCGACTTTTTCTGGAGGTACTGCTAAACAAAATCAGAAAAATAACAAAGCTTATGGCAAATTACCAGATTAATTTTAAGGCGCTTTTGCGTCTTTTTCTCTCATTCTTCAATCGTAATCTTCTTTTACTAGTAAATTATTTGTAAAGCACAGCTGAATTTCAATTCTTTTGGCTCTTTGTCAACTGTAGTGGGTTGACACATTTAACACCGAGAGAGGACAGGAATTGTTTTCTCTCGTTTTATGTTTGCGGATAATGAGATAAAAAAGGGATCTTGATATTATAGATAACAATACAATAAACTTTGTTATTGTATGATTACGACTGTTTACTGTTCTTTTATGAACTTATCAGGGGTAAAGACAATACGCTCGTCTTTGATGTAAATCATCTCTTTAATATTCATTGGTATTGTCATCCTCATCTGTCATTGCAATCAAAATAGAATCTTCTATTAAAAAAGCGTAAGGATAGATTTTAGCCTCCTCATTTTGAGGAATAAGAATTTCATCAAAGCCTTCATTTTCTAAACGTTCTTCGAAGTTATCCATGTTGAAAATTTCAACTTTGCACTCAGGGTTGTATCCATACGTACCTAATTCTAAAATATCATGGAGTTTCATAACTAATCTCCTTCCACAGGCATGAAATGCCCAACAACCTTACCAACGATACGGAAATCATCATCTTGGGAAATAAAGCGTTCAGGGTTACCGACCTTATTGATTGACACCATTCGGAAACCATCTTCAACTTTGTAGAGCTTTTTGATGTAGGTCTGTTCATTCCAGACCAAGGCATAAACTGCTCCATCGTAGTCAAAACCAGTTTCACGAATAAGGGCTACCTCGCCATCTAAGTATTTAGGAGACATAGAAGTTCCTTTAATCCAAGTGGCAAAGTCGTAACCATATTGTTCTTCGTCAGAGTAAACGGTACAAGTTTCGTATTCGTCAGCAAAACTTTGTCCAGGACCAGCAGACAATGAAATGTCGTCCAAAACCTCGACAGGAAAAAGCTGAATGACCTTACGCTCAGCCTCACGCTGAGTTTGAAGTAAGTCTACCATATATTCCTCGGCTAGAACTTTGTTAAAGTCATTGAGTTGTAGGAAGTTATTGACGATATTGTACTCAGATTCGAAGTAGGTCACTGGTACTTCGAGGACAGCGGCGAGAGCTACTAAGTTTTTTTGATTTGGTTTAGCTCTACCAGATTCCCAGCTATTGTAAGATGAACGATTAATTTCAAGTATGCTTGCGATTTCGACCTGAGATAAGTTTTGATTTTTTCTTCTTTGTTTGAGACGTAATCCAGAAAACATGGTATAATACTCCTGTGTTGTTTTGTTAAACAACCCTAGTTTATCAAAATTTATAAATTTAAGCAATGAGAAACTGAATGCTCAAATTTTTTTACGAGCAATTTAAAATTCCAGTAAATAATTTTGGTAGATAATGTGGTATACTAGAAAGGTACTTTTAAAAGGACTTATAGGAGGATAGTGTGAAGATTTCATATAATCCTTTATGGCAAACCCTTGCTAATAGAGATATAGGAAAAAATCAGTTTAGATCAGAAGCGAAGATTAGCTCTAGTACGCATACTAAATTGGTAAATGACGAATGTACGACTACTGATACTTTATTGAGAATAGCTAATTGTTTAAAATGTGATATTTCTGATATTGTTGAATTTGTGGAGGATTAAATTGTGAATGTAGTATCCTTATTTAGTGGAGCTGGTGGTTTGGATTTAGGTTTTCATCAGCAAGGTTATGATATTATTTAGGCAAATGATTTTGATAAATTTGCAGTTCAAACTTATAATAAAAATTTCTCTAAACCTGCAGTTCTTGGTGATCTTAATGAAATTGAGTTAGATAGTATTCCTGTAGCTGATGTACTTATTGGTGGCTTTCCATGTCAACCATTCAGTATGATGGGGTAAGAAAAAGGGTTTGAGGATGCACGAGGGACACTATTCTTTAGGATTGTAGAAATCATTAATAGTATGATTGACAGAGGAAAAAAAACTAGTGTTGTTATCCTTGAGAATGTTAGAACTTTAAAAACTCATGATGGAGGAAATACATACAGAGTTATAAGGAACATTTTGGAAAATAAATTAGGTTATAAGGTTTTTACTCAGATTTTAAATACCGCAAATTACGGAGTTCCTCAAACTAGGAATAGGACTTTCATTGTTTGTTTTGCTAATCATGATGTTGAATTCGAATTCCCAAAGCATGAAGAACTAAATCTAACGATGCAAGACTTACTTGAAAAAGACGTTGATTCTAAATATTTTTTATCAGATAGAATTATACCGACAATCCTATCTGAGGGGACAGGGGGGGACAAGGCGAAAGCAGAAATTGATTTACCAATTGCACGACCTCTGACAGCTACTATGCATAAGATGCATAGGGCTTGTCAAGATAATTATGTCACTGATAATGGAAAAATCAGACGATTGACTCCAAGAGAAGCAGCGCGGTTACAAGGATTCCCAGAGGATTTTGTTATTCCAGTGTCAGATACACAGGCCTATCGGCAGTTTGGAAATGCAGTTACCGTGACTGTTTCAAATAAAGTAGCCAACCAAGTTAAGATTGCATTGCAAGAACTAGGAGAATGGAATTGAAGAACGAAATTGAAAAATTTATAAATGCTTGGCCTAGTCAGCCAAATGTAAACTCTGACGTTGAGTCGTTATTAAGTTTAATCACTACTCCAACTGGTATTGTTGAGGTAGATGAAAGATCAAAAAATTGTTGAGCTCATAAAGTCTGATGAATCCTTAGTTAATAAAATTTCTTCTATGTAAGGAGCAGGATCTGTTTCATAAAGATATTGCGCATTTGGAACGTCGTATTCGTAAGAAACACATCAAACGCATGAATAATGGTGAATGTACACCGTTGGCAGGTATTAACTTTATTGACCTCATCACACCATGCACACGCATTACTGACCACGCTTTGAACTTAGTTGAAAAAGTCATTGAAGACCAAATTTAGATTATATAGTAAATAGAAACTGGAATTCTTCCAAGTTTCTATTTTTTTGCCAAAAAAGTTAAATAATTTTGGTATATACCATTTACAAGAATAATCATTTGGCATATAATATAAGTGAATGGAGGCGGTTAAAAATGACAAAGTATATTAAAGCAGACGAATTTTATTACCCTTATCAAGTGAAAAAAGCTGGTTATCTTGCTATCAAGGGAGATACTTTTGGAGACTGGCAAGCAGAAGTACCAAGCGATGCTGACATCATTGATTATACGGGTCACAGCATTGCTCCTGGTTTAGTTGACACTCATATTCACGGTTTTGCTGGTGCTGATGTTATGGATAACAGCAAAGAAGCTCTAGAAACCATGAGTCATGCCCTTTTAGGAGCAGGAGTGACTAGTTTTTTAGCAACTGGTTTGACAGCGTCATTTGAAACTTTAGATGATATTTGTCGTACGGCAGCTGATTTTGTAGGTCAAGAAAGCGGTGCACGTATTCAAGGGCTTTTCTTTGAAGGACCATATTTTACGGAAAAATACAAAGGGGCTCAAAATCCTTCCTATATGCGTAATCCGTCAATTGTTGAACTAGACCAATGGTTGGAAAGTTCAAAAGGTTTGTTAAGAAAAATTGCTTTGGCACCAGAACGTGATGATGTGGCTGATTTTATTAATCATGCTAAGGAAAAAAATGTGATTGTTGCTTTAGGGCATTCTGATGCGACTTATGAACAAGCAGCAAATGCTGTGGAAGCTGGTGCTTCAGTTTGGGTTCATGCCTATAATGGTATGCGTGGACTTAAGCACCGTGAACCTGGTATGGTTGGTGCGGTTTATGAACTCCCAAATACCTATGCTGAATTAATCTGTGACGGACATCACGTTCATCCGTCAGCGTGTGATATTTTAATGCACCAAAAAAATTATGACCACGTTGCCTTGATTACGGACTGCATGAGCGCGGGTGGTCTCAAAGATGGTGATTATATGCTTGGCGAATCCCCTGTTACTGTCGAAAAAGGAACAGCACGTTTGAAATCAAATGGTGCTCTTGCAGGTTCAATTCTCCAACTAAAAGATGCCGTAAAAAATGTTGTTAATTGGGGAATCGCTTCAAAAGCACAAGCTATTAATATGGCAAGCCTTATTCCTGCTATCTCTGTTGGTATTGATGATAAATGCGGACAAATCAAAAAAGGACATCAAGCTGATTTTATCGTCCTTGACAAAGAACTTGATTTACATGCAACTTACTTAGGTGGCGAAAAAGTTTGGGACGCCTAAACGTGAGAGCCTAAGATGAACAATCTTGGGCTTTTAGTTTTGGGTAAACGAAAACTGTTTTTTATCTCGTCTTTGAATGATGAAATGAGTGAAAACGAGATTTCAGCTATTCGTTTTTTGTTTGAGTCTAGACACTCCAAGTCATTTGTGCTAAAATACTCTTTAAAGAGAGAAAGTCTCATGGCGTTTCTTAGCGAGTCCGAGGTGGTGGAAGTCGGATGAAACTGAAGTGAGTCGCTGGCGCTTTCGCTTAGCAAGGCTAAGTTAAAATCGGATAAATGAAGTAATAAAATAGGGTGGAACCGCGTTTTAACGCCCCTTATGAGGTATCATATGGGTGTGTTGGCGGTTTTTTATTATGAAAAAACGTTAGCCTCCAAGATACGTCGCAAATCAAGTTACTAAAATAAGGAGTAGATACATGTCTAAAAAATTGACGTTTCAAGAGATTATTTTGACTTTGCAACAATTTTGGAATGAGCAAGGTTGTATGTTGATGCAAGCTTATGACAATGAAAAGGGTGCTGGTACAATGAGTCCCTATACTTTCCTTCGTGCCATTGGTCCAGAACCATGGAATGCGGCTTATGTTGAACCATCACGTCGTCCAGCTGACGGTCGTTACGGTGAAAATCCTAACCGTCTTTACCAACACCACCAATTCCAAGTGGTTATGAAACCATCACCATCAAACATCCAAGAACTTTACCTTGAATCATTGGAAAAATTAGGAATTAATCCCTTAGAACACGACATTCGTTTCGTTGAAGATAACTGGGAGAACCCATCAACTGGTTCAGCTGGTCTTGGTTGGGAAGTTTGGCTTGACGGTATGGAAATCACTCAATTTACTTACTTCCAACAAGTTGGTGGTTTGCAAACAGGTCCTGTAACATCAGAAGTTACTTACGGTCTTGAACGTTTGGCATCTTACATTCAAGAAGTGGATTCTGTCTATGATATTGAATGGGCACCAGGTGTTAAATATGGTGAAATCTTCCTTCAACCAGAATTTGAACACTCAAAATATTCATTTGAAATTTCTAATCAAGATATGCTTCTTGAAAACTTTGAAAAATTTGAAGCAGAAGCAAAACGTTGCTTGGATGAACACCTCGTACACCCAGCTTATGACTACGTTTTGAAATGTTCACACACTTTCAACTTGCTTGATGCGCATGGTGCGGTTTCTGTAACAGAACGTGCTGGTTACATCGCTCGTATTCGTAACTTAGCTCGTGTCGTTGCTAAAACATTTGTGGCAGAACGTAAACGCCTTGGTTACCCATTGCTTGATGAAGCAACACGTGAAAAATTATTGAAGGAGGATGCTGAATAATGGCTAAAAATTTACTTGTAGAACTTGGTTTAGAAGAATTACCAGCTTACGTGGTTACTCCAAGTGAAAAACAACTTGGCGATCGTATGGTAGCATTTTTGAACGAAAAACGTTTGGCATTTGAAGGCATTCAAACTTTCTCTACACCACGTCGTTTGGCTGTTCGTGTGACTGGTCTTGCTGATGCGCAAACTGATTTAACAGAAGATTTTAAAGGTCCTTCTAAGAAAATCGCATTGGACGCTGACGGTAACTTCACAAAAGCGGCTCAAGGATTTGTCCGTGGTAAAGGGTTGACAACTGACGATATTGAATTTCGCGAAGTTAAAGGCGAAGAGTATGTTTACGTTACAAAACACGAAGCAGGAAAAGCTGCCAAAGAAGTGCTTGCTGACATTCCAGAAATCTTGTCAGCAATGACTTTCCCAGTAAACATGCACTGGGCAAATAACACATTTGAATACATCCGTCCTGTTCACACATTGACTGTTCTTCTTGATGATGAGGCTCTTGACCTTGATTTCTTGGATATTCATTCAGGTCGTGTTAGCCGTGGACACCGTTTCCTTGGTCATGAAATAGAAATTGCTAGCGCTGATTCATACGAAGAAGATTTGCGTAGAGTCTTTGTTATCGCCGACGCTAAAGAACGTCAAGACATGATTGTTAACCAAATCAAAGACATTGAAAAAGCACAAAACGTCCAAGTTGAAATCGATGACGAATTGCTTAACGAAGTCCTTAACTTGGTTGAATACCCAACCGCTTTCATGGGAAGCTTTGATACGAAATATCTTGAAGTACCAGAAGAAGTGCTTGTCACATCAATGAAAAACCACCAACGTTACTTTGTTGTCTGTGACCAAGCTGGTAAATTAATGCCAAACTTCATCTCAGTTCGTAACGGTAATGCTGAGTACCTTGAAAGTGTCATTAAAGGTAATGAAAAAGTGCTCGTAGCTCGTTTGGAAGACGGTGAATTCTTCTGGCGTGAAGACCAAAAACTTAAAATTGCTGACCTTGTGGCAAAACTTGACAACGTTACATTCCACGAAAAAATCGGTTCACTTTCTGAACACATGAAACGCGGCAAAGTAATTGCAGCTTACCTTGCCGAAAAAGCTGGCGCTTCTGCCGAAGAAAGCAAAGCTCTTGCTCGTGCTGCTGAAATTTATAAATTCGACTTATTGACTGGTATGGTTGGTGAATTTGATGAATTGCAAGGTATCATGGGTGAAAAATATGCCCTTCTTGCAGGCGAAGATGCCGCAGTAGCAACAGCTATGCGCGAACACTACCTTCCAAATTCAGCTGACGGTGACCTTCCAGAAACTAAAGTTGGTGCTCTTTTGGCACTTGCTGATAAATTGGATACTATCTTGTCATTCTTCTCAGTTGGCTTGATTCCATCAGGTTCAAATGACCCATATGCTCTTCGTCGTGCAACTGCTGGTGTTGTTCGTATCATGGATACCTTTGGTTTGAAAATTCCAATGGATGAATTGATTGACAACCTTTACGCCTTGTCATTTGATAGCTTGACTTATGAACACAAAGCAGAAGTTATGGATTTTATCCGTGCGCGTGTTGAAAAAATGATGAGCAAATCAGTTTCTAAAGATATTAAAGAAGCTGTTCTTACTGGTTCAAACTTTGTTGTGGCTGAAATGCTTGAAGCTGCTGATGCTCTTGTTGAAGCAAGCAAAGCTGCTGATTATAAAGCCGCCGTTGAAAGTCTTTCACGTGTATTCAACCTTGCTGAAAAAGCACCAGCTGACGTAACTGTGGATGCAAGCTTGTTTGAAAATGATGAAGAAAAAGCTTTGGCACAAGCTGCAGCAAAATTGAACTTGTCAGGTAGCGCTAGTGATAAATTGGCACAATTATTCGCTTTAAGCCCAGTTATCGACAAATTCTTTGACAATACAATGGTAATGGTGGATAATGAAGCTGTTAAAAATAATCGCTTGGCTATCCTTGCTGAATTGACTGCAAAAGCTAGCAGCGTAGCAGCATTTAACAAATTGAATACCAAATAAGAAGTAGCATTTCGCTTGCCGCTCCTGACACAGTTGGCTAAAATTTTGCTCATGACTGCTATGTTAGCATTGTCATTTTAGAGGCGTATCAGCTAATTGATTTTCTGATTTGGTAAATTATAAGAAAGGAAAAAGCGTGTAGAATCTATGGATTTTATACGTTTGGTGAGTCTTACTCATGAATGAAAAAAAGATTCAACGCATTAATGAACTTGCGCGTAAGAAAAAAACAGTTGGTTTGACAGGTGCTGAAAAAGTTGAACAAGCTGAGCTTCGCAAAGAGTACATTGAAGGGTATCGTCGCTCACTTCTTCACCATATCGCAGGGATTAAACTTGTTGATGAAGAAGGAAATGATGTGACACCAGAAAAACTAAAACAACTTCAACGCGAACGTGGTTTGCATGGCAGAAGCCTTGATGACCCAAATTCGTAAGATAGGAAAGTAGGGAAATTCCAGAATTGATTTCCCTGCTTTTTTTATTGTTTAAAAGGTCATTTGGAGCAAAATAACAAGTGAATTCAAAACTTTTTGATATTGCTTAATATTTTATGATATAATAGAATCCGAACAATAATACTATAAGTCCTTAAAAACAGAAAGGTTTCACTCATGACATTTGATGCTATTGATCAGTTGGCAGTCAATACTGTCCGTACGCTCTCAATTGATGCCATTCAGGCAGCTAATTCAGGTCACCCTGGTCTTCCAATGGGAGCTGCACCTATGGCTTATGTTCTTTGGAATCATGTAATGAATGTTAATCCGAAGACAAGTCGTTCTTGGTCTAACCGAGATCGTTTTGTACTATCTGCAGGACATGGTTCTGCCCTTTTATACAGCCTTCTTCATCTATCAGGTTACAATGTTAGCATTGATGATTTGAAGAATTTCCGTCAATGGGGTTCAAAAACACCAGGTCACCCAGAAGTCAATCATACAGACGGTGTTGAAGCTACAACTGGACCTCTTGGGCAAGGGATTGCCAATGCTGTTGGTATGGCAATGGCAGAAGCTCACTTAGCAGCTAAATTTAACAAACCTGGATTTAATATCGTTGACCACTACACTTATGCTTTACATGGTGACGGTTGCTTGATGGAAGGTGTCAGTCAAGAAGCTGCCAGCCTTGCTGGACATCTTAAACTTGGGAAATTAGTCCTTCTTTACGATTCAAACGACATTTCACTTGACGGTCCAACATCAAAAGCTTTCACAGAGGATATCAAAGGTAAATTTGAAGCTTACGGTTGGCAACACATTTTGGTTAAAGATGGTAATGACCTTGAAGCGATTGCTAAAGCTATCGAAGAAGCAAAAGCTGAAACTGAAAAACCATCTATTATCGAAGTGAAAACAATCATTGGTTTCGGTGCTGAAAAACAAGGAACATCAGCTGTTCACGGTGCCCCTCTTGGCGTTGATGGCATTGCTTACGCTAAAAAATCTTACGGTTGGGAATATCCAGAATTCACAGTACCAAAAGAGGTGGCTAAACGCTTTGAAGTTGGTATCAAATTCCGTGGTGAAGCTGCTGAAAATGCATGGGATACTAAATTCCGTGAATACGAAGCTGCTTATCCAGAATTAGCCGCCGAATACAAAGCAGCATTCGCAAACAAACCAGTTGACGTGACACTTGAAGATTTCGAAATTGGTACAAGCCTTGCTAGTCGTTCATCAAGTCAACAAGCTATCCAACAAATCTCAGCACAAGTGCCATCATTCTGGGGTGGTTCAGCTGACCTTTCTGCATCAAACAATACAATGGTCAAAGTAGAATCTGATTTCCAACCAGACAACTACCTTGGTCGTAATATTTGGTTTGGTGTGCGTGAATTTGCCATGGCAGCTGCCATGAACGGTATTGCCCTTCATGGTGGTACTCGTGTTTACGGTGGTACATTCTTCGTATTCTCAAACTACCTTCTTCCAGCTGTTCGTATGGCTGCTCTTCAACAATTACCAACGGTTTATGTCATGACGCATGATTCAATCGCTGTCGGTGAAGACGGACCAACTCACGAACCAGTTGAACAATTGGCTAGCGTTCGTTCTATGCCTAACCTTAACGTTATCCGCCCTGCTGACGGTAACGAAACAAATGCTGCATGGAAACGTGCTCTTGCTGAAACTGATCGTCCAACAATGCTCATCTTGACACGTCAAAACCTTCCTGTCCTTGAAGGGACAAAAGAATTGGCAGCGGAAGGTGTTAATAAAGGTGCTTATATCCTTTCAGAAGCAAAAGGTGACCTTGACGGTATCCTTATTGCAACAGGTTCTGAAGTGAAATTGGCGCTTGATACGCAAGCTGCTTTGGAAGTAAAAGGTGTTCATGTTCGTGTGGTTTCAATGCCAGCACAAAACATCTTTGACGAACAAGATGCAGCTTACAAAGAAAGTATTCTTCCAGCTAACGTCACAAAACGTTTGGCTATCGAAGCTGCTTCAAGCTTTGGTTGGGGCAAATACGTTGGTCTCCAAGGTAAAACTCTTACAATCGATACTTGGGGCGCATCTGCACCAGGCGCTAAAATCTTTGAAGAATACGGCTTCACAGTTGATAACGCTGTAAATCTTTACGAATCATTGTAATTAATAACTAACTGAAACCCTCCTTGTTTTCAAGGAGGGTTTTTATAATTATTTGACAAATGATAGCTGAAAAGGTAAGACAGAAAAAAATATTTTTTGTGTTACTTTAATAGTACAAATAAAAACTTAGGGGGATTATGGAAGAGAAGTGCAGTGAATTATACAAAGCAATTAGGAATGCTTATGAAGATACGACCGTTCGTCAAGATAACGACTTATCAAAAATCTTACTTTCTGCGTCAAATGAGGTGATTAGGTCTGGAGATGCTGGGTTGAGCGATCTTCACCTTGACCGTCAGTTAAATCTGTATAGTACAAGGCATGATTTTTCTCTACCAAAGGGGGCAAAATCATTGAAACAGTTGACACAGGAATTTGCTGCGGATTACCGAAAGAGCAAAGAAGTTTCAAAATGGATAAAACCATTGTTAGGAGAGTAGGGAAAGGAGATACAGATGATTCGATTTGATCATGTTTCAAAGTTGTATGGTGATAAGGAAGCACTAAGTGATGTCAATATGACCATTGCTAATGGCGAAATTTTTGGCTTGATTGGGCATAATGGTGCAGGAAAAACAACGACGATTAGCATTTTAACGTCAATCATTGAAGCGAGCTATGGTGAGGTATATGTTGATGAGTTATCTCTTTCTGAGCACCGTGATGATATCAAAAAACGCATTGGTTACGTGCCTGATTCATCTGATATTTTCCTGAACTTAACGGCGATAGAATACTGGCATTTTTTAGCTAAAATTTATGACGTTGATGATAAGCTCACTGATGAACGGATTGAACGATTGTCACATTTGTTTGATATTGCGGAGAATATCAATGATTTGATCGATAGTTTTTCACACGGTATGCGTCAAAAAGTGATTCTTATTGGTGCTCTGATATCAAATCCAGATATTTGGATTTTAGATGAACCTTTGACAGGGCTTGACCCACAAGCATCTTTTGATTTGAAAGAAATGATGAAAGAGCACGCACGTGGTGGCAATACGGTTCTTTTCTCAACACATGTTCTTGCTGTTGCGGAGCAACTTTGTGACCGTATTGGAATTTTAAAAGATGGCAAGTTGATTTTTATCGGAACCTTAGATGAATTAAAAGCTAATCACCCTGATAAAGATTTGGAAACAATCTATCTTGAATTAGCAGGGCGTAAAGCGCAAGAGGAGGGATAGGCGTATGAATTGGTCAACAGTTTGGAAGTTAACCAAGATTAATATCCTTTATTCTAGTCCACAATCTGTCACGGTGGCAAAGCAAAAACAAGAACGTAAACCAAGCAAAGGGTTTTCGGCTTATAAGAGTGTGATGCGCAGCAAATTCTCCTCAGCCTTTTGTTTGCGGTTATTTACATTTCTATGTATGCTAACATTGATTTTCGTTATTTCCCAGGGTATTTCTCTTTTTACATAGCGCTTTTCTTTATCATGGCAACTCTAAATGCTTTTTCAGCCATGTATAGCATTTTTTATGAGAACGATGATGTTCGGCTTTATGCACATTTGCCGATTAAATCGAGTGAACTTTATATGGCAAAAGTTATTTCCAGTTTTGGTATGGGCATTACATTTTTAATGCCACTTTTATCCTTGTTTTTTATCGCTTACTGGTAAATAGCAGGGCTTGTACTAGCGATTCCGTTGACAATTGTCCTCTTTTTCTTCTATTTGCGGCTGTGATTTTGTTGGTACTTTATCTTAATAGTTTTGTGGGAAAAATCATTCTTCGAAGTCAGCACCGAAAAATCGTCTCGACTGTTCTCATGTCTATTTCAACGATTGGAGCAGTCGGTGTCATTCTTTTACATGAATGTTATCAACAGTCAGAACATGACTTATGATGATAATGTTGCTCTTGCAGACTCTACTGTTTTACCATATTTTCGTGGTTTTTATGACGTGGTAAAAGCACCATTTCAATCAGCGACTGTTCTTAATTTTTGGCTACCTTTGTTAGTGTTGATGATTTTAACAGTTGGGTTGTCAAACGGTTGATGCCAACGTATTACAAAGAAGTTCTTTATGCTAAGCCTAAATCTAAGCCGAAACAAAAAGCATCGTCAGCATCTCAAAAAGCGTTGAAAGGTAAATCGTTGAAAACGATGATGATTCGTCACCATATGTCAACATTACAAAATGCGACCTTGCTGACACAAACTTATCTATTGCCTTTGATTTATGTGGTGATTTTTATCACACCGAGTGTGACAAATGGGGTTAGTTTGGCTGAAGTGCCGAATGATTATTTTGGTGTGGCAATGCTTATCGGAATTGTTTTGGGAAGTTTTTGTAGCACGCCAAGCTCATTTGTTGGGGTTGGGATTTCATTAGAAAAAGAAAATCTGACTTTCTTTAAAGCTCTACCAATCAATTTCAAGGATTTTCTTGTTCAAAAATTTTTAACGCTGGTAGGACTTCAAGCACTTGTTCCAGCTATCGTTTATTTATTAGTGGGCTTGTTTGTCTTAAAAGCACCGCTAGTGTTGGTCATTTTCTTTATCCTAGGACTTCTTGCGAGTATTTTGCTTCAGGGCCAACTTATGTATCGCCGTGATTTTAAATTTCTTGATTTAAAATGGCAAGATGTGACCCAACTTTTTAACCGTCACGCAGGACAATGGCTGACTCTCGCTATTATCCTAATCGCCTTAGTAGTGGGTGGAAGTCTAGGGGCAGGCACATTTTTACTTGGAGCTCTACTCAAAGAAGTTCTGTTGGCGAATGTTTTGTTTGCAATACTGGCTGTTTTGATAGGAATCGCTTCTCAAATAGTGATTTACCACACATTTTGGAAAAAGTTATAAAAACTCTCCTAAAGGGTATTGTGTTAAAAATCCCATTGATTTCGTGATAAAACTAATAAAAACAGTTCCTCGGACTGTTTTTTTAGTGTATAATAGGTATATGAAACGAAATTTTGAAACTGTTAATCGAATTGTTATAAAAATTGGGACAAGCTCGCTTGTCATGCCAAATGGCAAAATTAATCTTGAAAAAATTGACCAACTGGCTTTTGCTATCTCTAGCTTGATGAATAAAGGAAAAGATGTTATTTTGGTGTCATCTGGTGCCATGGGATTTGGGCTCAATGTGTTAAATATGGACAAACGTCCGACAGAAATTGCACGTCAACAGGCGGTGTCAAGTGTTGGTCAGGTTGCCATGGTGAGCCTTTATTCTCAAATTTTTTCGCACTATCAGACAGAAGTTAGTCAGCTGTTGATTACACGTGATGTTATTGAATATCCTGAAAGCTTCGAAAATTTCACCAATGCCTTTGAAATGTTATTAACAATGGGAATTGTGCCAATCGTTAACGAAAACGATGCTATTAGCGTTGATGAAATGGACCACACGACAAAATTTGGTGATAATGACCGACTTTCAGCGATTGTAGCCAAGGTAACCAAAGCAGATTTGTTAATTATGTTATCAGATATTGACGGACTTTACGATAAAAATCCAAATATCTATGATGATGCCAAACTTCGCGAACACGTTACTGAAATTACGGACGAAATCATTAAATCAGCGGGTGGTGCTGGAAGTAAATTTGGCACGGGAGGCATGCTCAGCAAGATTAAGAGTGCTCAAATGATTTTTGACAATAACAGTCAGATGATTTTGATGAACGGGGCAAATCCGCGTGATATTTTAAAAGTTTTAGAAGGTGCTAATATTGGAACGTGGTTTTCACAAGTGAACTAAAAGGAGGACCAAAGATGGGCTATATTGATGAATTAGGTAAAAATGCTAAAGTAGCTAGCCGAAGTCTGGTAAAGCTTGGAACTGCTGAAAAAAATCAGATTTTAGGACAAGTTGCGGATGCTTTGCTTGCAGAGACAGACTATATTTTGGCTGAAAATGCACGTGATGTTGACCAAGCACAAAAAAATGGTATTTCGCCTGTTATGGTTGACCGTTTGCGTCTAGATGCTAAGCGTATTGAGGGGATTGTTGAGGGCGTCCGTCAAGTTGCGGATTTGCAAGACCCAATTGGTCAGGTTGTCCGTGGTTATACCAACCTTGATGGCTTGAAAATTGTTCAAAAACGTGTACCACTTGGCGTGATTGCCATGATTTTTGAAAGCCGTCCAAATGTATCTGTTGATGCTTTCAGCCTTGCTTTTAAAACAAGTAATGCTATTATTTTGCGTGGTGGTCGCGATACCATTCATTCTAATACAGCCCTTGTGACGGTTATCCGAAAAACTCTTGCTAAAGCAGGTGTAAATGAAAACGTCATTCAGCTTGTTGAGGATATTAGCCATGCCGTTGCTGAAGAATTAATGCAAGCTGTTGATTATGTTGATGTTCTTATTCCACGTGGCGGAGCTCGTTTAATTCAAACGGTTAAAGAAAAATCAAAAGTTCCTGTTATTGAAACAGGTGTCGGAAATATTCACATTTACGTTGATGATTCGGCTGACCTTGATATGGCAACGAAGATTGTGATTAATGCCAAAACGCAACGTCCAAGTGTTTGTAATGCTGCAGAAAGCTTGCTCGTTCACAAAGCGGTAGCAAAAACATTCTTACCACAGTTAGAAGAAGCAATTGCGAAAGTTCATGCTGTTGAATTTCGTGCAGATGATAAAGCGCTAGCTATTTTCAAAAATGCAGTAGCAGCCACAGACGAGGATTACGGTACAGAATTTTCAGATTATGTCATGTCTGTCAAAGTGGTTGATTCTGTTGATGACGCTATTGATTGGGTGCATCGTTACACGACTCATCATTCAGAAGCTATTATCACCAAAGACCTTGAACACGCTGAACGTTTTCAAGATGAAGTGGATGCGGCTGCGGTTTATGTCAATGCCTCAACACGCTTCACAGACGGTTTTGTCTTTGGATTGGGTGCAGAAATTGGTATTTCAACACAAAAAATGCATGCGCGTGGTCCAATGGGCTTGGAAGCTTTGACAAGTACAAAATTTTACATTAATGGTAAAGGACAAATTCGAGAATAATTGATTTTTGCTTACTGCTTGTCCTTATGCAGATGGCAGCCTTTACAATAAAAAACATTACCAAAAGCTTGATATTATCAGCTTTTGGTTTTTGTATTTCTGGTGGAAGTTTTAAGGAAGAATCTTGTAATTTATGATATAATGGAAGGTATGACAACAGATTTTCATCATATTACAGTACTTCTACATGAAACCGTTGATATGCTTGATATCAAGCCTGATGGCATCTATGTAGATGCAACGCTTGGTGGGGCGGGGCACAGTGAGTACCTGCTTTCTAAGCTTGGACCGACTGGTCATCTTTACGCATTTGACCAAGACCAGACGGCTATTGATAATGCAAAAATTCGTTTAAAAGACTATATTGAAAAAGGACAAGTTACTTTTATCAAGGACAATTTTCGTAATCTTGCTTCAAATTTAGCCATGCATGGAGTAACTGAGATTGACGGTATTTTATATGACCTTGGAGTATCTAGTCCGCAATTAGATGAACGTGAGCGTGGTTTTTCTTATAAAAAAGATGCTTCGCTCGATATGCGTATGAACTGTGACCAAGATTTGTCAGCTTATGACGTGGTTAACACTTATGATTATCATGACTTGGTTCGTATTTTTTTCAAGTATGGCGAGGACAAATTCTCAAAACAAATTGCACGTAAAATTGAGCAAGCGAGAACAGTTAAGCCGATTGAGACAACGACAGAATTAGCAGAAATCATTAAATCTGCTAAGCCTGCTAAGGAACTCAAGAAAAAAGGACATCCTGCGAAGCAGATTTTCCAAGCCATTCGTATTGAAGTCAATGATGAACTCGGTGCGGCAGATGAGTCTATTCAACAAGCTATTGAGCTATTGGCAGTTGATGGGCGTATTTCAGTGATTACTTTCCATTCTTTGGAAGACCGTTTGACAAAACAATTATTCAAAGAAGCTTCTACCGTAGATGTGCCGAAAGGGTTGCCGTTTATTCCTGAGGATATGCAACCTAAGCTTGCTTTGGTTAATCGAAAACCTATTTTGCCAAGCGAAGAAGAGTTAGAAGTCAATAATCGTTCTCACTCAGCCAAGCTCCGTGTGGCTAGAAAGGTTCGTAAATAATTATGACAGATAAACATCGTAACGAAGCTATTTCTAATGCGCTTAAAAGACGGATTAGAAAATTTTCGAGAATTGAAAAAGTTTTTTATGGTTCTATTATTTTGACGGCTATTACCATGGCTGTTAGTATTATTTACTTACAGAGCCGTAATCTACAAGTGCAACAAGAAATCACAAATCTTAATAGTCAGATAAGTGATATGCAGACAGATTATGATAATGCTAAACAAGAGGTTAACGAATTAACAAGTCGTAACCGTATTGAACAAATAGCAGGAAATGCAGGCTTGACTAGCCGACAGGATAATATTAAACAGGTGGAGTAAAAATAGTCTATGAAGAAATTAATGAACCGTTTTTTAGACTATGTGGTAAAGGATAGACGAACGCCCAACAAAAACCGTGAGCGCGTTGGTCAGAATTTGATGATTCTGGCGGTCTTCCTTTTCTTTGTGTTTGTTATCAATTTTGCCATTATTATTGGGACAGATACAAAGTTCGGACACAATTTGTCAACAGAAGCGTCAGAAGTTTATCAACAGACAGTAACCGTTCAGGCTAAACGTGGTACGATTTATGACCGTAATGGTGTTGCTCTTGCGGAGGATTCAACAACTTACAGTATCTATGCTATTATTTCAACATCTTATGTTTCATCAACAGGTGAAAAGCTTTATGTCAAAAAATCTCAGTATGAGAAAGTGGCAGAGATTTTAAATGGACAGCTTGGAATTGACAAGGGTGAAGTGCTGAGTCAGCTAAAACAAGATGGGCTTTTCCAAGTTTCTTTCGGCAGTTCAGGTTCTGGACTGTCATACAGTACAAAATCAGCTATTGAAACGGCTATGGACGAAGCTGGCATTAAAGGAATTGGTTTCACGTCAACACCTGGACGTATGTATACAAATGGTGTCTTTGCTTCGCAATTCTTAGGACTTGCCCAACTAAAAGAAAATAAAGATGGTAAAACATCAAGTCTTGTCGGGACATCAGGTTTAGAAGCCTCATTAAATGATGTCCTATCAGGGACAGACGGAAAAGTAACATACCAAAAAGATAAAAATGGTAATTTGTTACTCGGTACAGAAACAACTGTTAAACGAGCTATTGACGGAAAAGATGTCTACACAACACTTTCTGAACCATTGCAATCTTATCTTGAGTCACAAATGGATATTTTCCAAAATGATGCTCAAGGTAAATACGCTAGTGCGACAGTGGTTAATGCTAAAACAGGTGAAATCTTAGCAACCACACAACGTCCAACTTACAATGCACAGACAATGGAAGGTTACAATGAAGATAACCTTAAAACATGGAATACCCTTCTATATCAAAGTTATTATGAACCAGGGTCAACCATGAAAGTCATGACCCTTGCTTCAGCAATTGATGACGGTGTTTTCAACCCTAATGAGGTTATTTCAACAATCAATGGTATTACGGTTGCTGATACGACAATCAATGACTGGAACGTCAATGAGGGTAATACTTCGGTTCAGTATATGACGTACGCTCAAGGGTTTGCTTGGTCAAGTAACGTTGCCATGACAAGTCTTGAACAAAAGATGGGTAACGATAAATGGCTAAACTACTTGTCTAAGTTTAAATTTGGTTATCCAACACGTTTTGGAATGGTCAATGAAGGTAGCGGTTTGTTGCCATCAGACAATGAAGTAACCATTGCTATGAGTGCTTTCGGTCAAGGTATTGGTGTGACACAAGTTCAAATGCTTCGTGCTTTTTCTGCGATTTCTAATAAAGGGGTTATGCTTGAACCACAATTTATTAGTCAAATCTACGACCCAAATAATAGTACAGCCCGTAAAGCATCAGCTGAAGTCTCTGGTAAACCGGTCTCAGAAAATGCTGCCAACCAGACACTTGATTACATGGTAACGGTTGGTACAGATTCACAGTATGGTACCTTGTATGATAGCACAGAAGGGGCACCGGTTATTCAAGTCGGTGATTATTCAGTTGCTGTCAAATCTGGTACAGCCCAAATTGCCGCATCTGCGGAAGAGGGCGGAGGATATTTGACTGGTGATAATGACTATATCAACTCAGTTGTTGCTATGGTGCCATCAGATGATCCTGACTTTATCATGTATGTTACCCTTCAACAACCAACCACGACTTTCAAACATTCTTTCTGGAAAGACGTGGTTAATCCTGTTCTTGAACGTGCTATGATGATTAAGGATACTTTGACAAGTACAGCCGTGACTGGTACAGATACAGAAACTAAATACCAATTGAAAGATTACATCGGAAAAACACCTGGTGATACTGCTCAGGAACTTCGTAATAATCTTGTTCAACCAGTTGTTGTTGGGTCAGGTAGCAAGATTAAGAAAATGTCTAAAAAAGTCGGAAGCAACCTTTCTGCTAATGAGCAAATCTTGCTTTGGACAGGTGATCTTGAAACAGTGCCAGATATGTATGGTTGGACGAAAGAAAATGTTGAAAAATTTGCTAAATGGACTGGAATTAAGATAACCTTTAAGGGTTCCGATTCGGGAACAGTCACGAAACAAAGTATCGAATCCGAAACAGATATCGACGGTGTTAAAAAAATTACAATTACTCTAGGAGAATAAACTAAGATGTTTTTAAGTTTAATCGCAGGTATTGTCGCTTTTGTGTTGACAGTATTTGCCATGCCCCACTTTATCCGTATTTACCAAATCAAGAAAATCGGTGGGCAACAAATGCACGAGGATGTCAAACAACATTTGGCTAAAGCTGGTACTCCAACCATGGGAGGAACAGTTTTTCTAACAGTCGGAATCCTTGTTAGCCTCATTTTTAGTTTGTTTGTCGAAAAGCAAAACGGTGCTTCAATGGGAGCAACGGCAGGCATTCTTTTGGTGGTTCTCATTTATGGGATTATTGGTTTTCTTGATGATTTTTTGAAAATCTTTAAACAAATTAATGAAGGCTTGACACCTTGGCAAAAAATGAGCTTGCAAATTATTGGTGGCTTGATTTTCTATTTCGTTCATGTCCGTCCAAGCGGAACAGATAATTTAAATGTCTTTGGTTTTGACCTTCATCTTGGTATTCTTTACGTTTTCTTTGTTCTTTTCTGGGTTGTTGGCTTTTCAAACGCCGTTAATTTGACAGACGGTATTGACGGTTTGGCTTCTATTTCAGTTGCTATCAGCTTGTTTGCCTATGGTATCATCGCCTTTGTTCAACGACAATTTGATGTCTTGTTGATTATTGTGACAATGATTGGTGCTTTGTTTGGCTTCTTTGTCTTTAACCATAAACCTGCCAAGGTCTTTATGGGTGATGTGGGAAGTCTGGCTTTAGGAGCAATGCTTGCAGCGATTTCCATTGCACTTCGCCAAGAGTGGACTTTGTTAATCATTGGTATCGTTTATGTCTTTGAAACAAGTTCAGTCATGCTTCAAGTGTCATATTTCAAATACACGAAGAAAAAATATGGTGAAGGGCGTCGTATTTTCCGCATGACACCATTCCATCATCATTTGGAACTTGGTGGTTTGACAGGAAAATCAGAAAAATGGTCAGAATGGAAAGTTGATGCTTTCTTGTGGAGTGTTGGCGTTATTGCCAGTATTTTGACCTTGATTGCACTTTACGCATTTTAATAAATGAACGAGCTGGGTTTCTAGCTCGTTTTTGATTCTAAATCGCAGTGTACTTTGCTTTAATCACCCTTTTAATGATATAAATGATATAATAGAAAAGAATGAAAAAAATTGCCTAGTCGCTTTTGGCTAGGGATTAAACGATAAGTAAATAATATAGAGAAATTTTCAAGTGAAACTTGATGAGATAAAAAATTGAGGTAAAACATGTCTTTTAACGATTTTAATTTTAAGCCCTACATTCGTGAGGCGCTTGCAGAGCTTAAATTCACAAATCCGACAGAAGTGCAACAAAAGTTAATTCCCATTGTGCGTTCTGGTCGTGATTTGGTTGGAGAATCTAAAACTGGTTCAGGAAAAACGCACACTTTCTTGTTGCCGATTTTTGAAAAATTAGATGAAAACAGCAATAATGTTCAGGTGGTTATCACAGCACCAAGTCGTGAGTTGGCAACGCAAATTTATCAAGCAACTAAACAAATTGCTGAAAAATCTGAAACAGAAATTCGTGTGGCAAATTACGTTGGTGGTACAGATAAACTACGTCAAATTGAAAAATTGAAATCATCTCAGCCACACATCGTCATTGGTACACCTGGTCGTATCTATGATTTGGTCAAATCAGGTGATTTGGAAATTTATAAAGCTCATACCTTTGTTGTTGATGAAGCTGATATGACGCTTGATATGGGATTCCTTGATACGGTGGATAAGATTGCAGGGACATTGCCAAAAGATGTTCAAATTTTGGTTTTTTCAGCGACTATTCCACAAAAATTGCAACCCTTCTTGAAAAAATATTTGACAAATCCAGTCATGGAAAAAATCAAGACAACTACTGTTATCGCAGACACAATTGATAATTGGTTGGTTTCAACTAAGGAACGTGATAAAAATGCGCAAATCTTGGAGATCACTAAAGCCCTAACTCCATATCTTGCGATGATTTTTGTAAACACAAAAGAACGTGCAGATGAGTTGCATAGCTATCTTGTGTCAAATGGATTGAAAGTGGCAAAAATTCACGGCGATATTCCTCCACGTGAACGTAAACGCACCATGAACCAAATCAAAAAACTGTCATACGAATACATTGTGGCGACAGATTTGGCAGCGCGTGGGATTGATATTGAAGGAGTTAGTCATGTTATCAATGATGCTATTCCGCAAGATTTATCATTCTTTGTGCACCGTGTTGGACGTACAGGACGTAATGGTTTAAATGGTATTGCGATTACGCTTTACAAACCAAGTGACGATTCTGATATTCGTGAACTTGAAAAAATGGGGATTAAATTTGTCCCTAAAATGCTTAAAAATGGTGAATTTCAAGATACTTACGACCGTGACCATCGAGCTAACCGCGAAAAATCTTACCAAAAATTAGATACTGAAATGATTGGTTTGGTTAAAAAGAAAAAGAAAAAAATCAAACCAGGCTACAAGAAAAAAATTCAATGGAAAGTTGATGAAAAACGTAAACGTGAACGCCGTGCCGCTAATCGTGCCAAAGGACGTGCTGAACGTAAAGCAAGAAAACAAACTTTCTAGAAAACAGAATCCCGAAATAACTTCGGGATTTTTTTGTATAGATACCGCTTGGTTAGCTTTGTCAAGAAATGTGATTTATTTCTTGATAGTTTTTTCTTATCAAGTCCATAGAAAAAATGTATTGGGAAAGTGTGACTAAGTTTGATAGACTGGAAAGGAATTATTAGAAAAGAGGCAGACAAATGAAAAAGAGGAGATTACTATCGTTTGGTTTCTTATTTTTGTTGACACTAGCTCTGGAGGCTTGTTCCAATCAATCACAATCAAGTGGTAAAACAGTCATCAAAGTGGCAACAGACTCAGATACAGCACCATTTACTTACAAAGAAAATGACACCTTTAAAGGTTACGATATTGATGTGGTGAAAGCCATTTTTAAGGATTCCAAGAAATATAAAGTTGAATTTGTGACAACGGCGTTTGATTCTATTTTAACAGGAGTAGATGCAGACCGTTACCAAATTGCGGCAAATAACTTTAACTATAATGAAGAACGTGCTGAAAAGTACCTTTTCTCAGACCAAATTTCTAAATCAAACTATGCTATAACAAGTGCCGAAGAGACAAGTTATGATAGTCTTGATGATTTATCTGGAAAATCAACTGAAGTGATTTCAGGTTCTAACTATGCTCAAGTTTTAGAAAAATGGAACGATGAAAATCCTGATAAAGAGCCAATTAAGATTAATTACGCTTCTAGTTCAACAGGATTGACAACACGTGTGCAACATATTGAAAATGGAACAATCGACTTTATTTTGTATGATGCGATTTCATCGAATTATCTTGTTGAGGACCAAGGCTTCAATTTGACAGTGACCAATGTAACAGATGATATTGGTGGCGAAACAGATGGTTTAGAATACTTGCTGTTTGCAGATACAGATGAGGGAGCTAAACTACAAAAATTTGTCAATAAACGTATCAAAGAGTTAAAAGACGATGGCACATTGGCTGAATTGGGCGAGCAATATTTTGGCGGCGACTTCGTTTCAACAATCGATTAAAAATGAAAAAGGAAAAGAAAAGGATTGGTGGTAGGGCTATCGTTATAGCGTAGGATAATAGAAAAGGAGCTCATATGACTTTAACAACATTAGCAGCTGGCTTGTCTTGGTATGATAAGTTGGTTGAAAAAATTCCAGAGGGTCAATTATTCAGTTGGCGAGCGGTTTTTGATGCCATTCCGTCTTTAATAGAACGTTTACCAACAACGCTTGGCTTAACAATAGCAGGTGCGATATTTGGCTTGTTGTTAGCTTTGCTATTTGCTATCGTGAAAATCAATCGCACAAAGTTTTTGTATCCGATTCAAGCTATTTTTGTTAGCTTTTTACGTGGAACACCTATCCTTGTTCAACTTATGTTGACTTACTACGGTATCCCACTTTTCTTGAAATTTCTCAAAATAAGATACGGTTTTGATTGGAATATCAATGCTATTCCAGCATCTGTTTTTGCGGTAACTGCATTTGCTTTCAATGAAGCGGCATACACTAGCGAAACCATTCGAGCTGCGGTTCAAGCTGTGGATGTCGGAGAAATTGAAGCTGCGCGTAGCTTGGGAATGACCTCCTTTCAAGTTTACCGTCGCGTGATTATTCCAAATGCAGCTGTCATAGCAACGCCGACGTTGATTAACAGCTTGATTGGCTTGACGAAGGGAACATCATTGGCATTTAATGCAGGTATTGTTGAAATGTTTGCCCAAGCGCAGATTTTAGGTGGTTCGGATTATCGCTATTTTGAACGTTACATTTCAGTTGCGCTTGTTTACTGGGTAATCAGTATTATTATTGAACAAATCGGTCGTCTCATTGAAAAACGAATGGACATTGATATGCCTCAATCAAGTCAAAAAGAAGTGACAGGAGGTATTCGCTGATGATTAAAATTACAAATTTAACCAAAGAATTTTCAGGGAAAAAAGTTTTAGATGGTTTGGATGTTGATATTCAAAAGGGAGAAGTTCTAGCTCTTGTCGGTGCTTCAGGAGCAGGAAAATCAACGTTCTTGCGTAGTCTAAATTATTTAGAAAAACCTGATTGTGGCAGCATTGCCATTGATGATTTCGAGGTTGATTTTCAGACGATTTCTAAGGAAGATGTCCTTGTTTTACGTCGTAAATTAGCCATGGTTTTCCAACAATTTAATCTCTTTGAACGTCGAACAGCCCTCGAAAATGTCAAAGAAGGCTTGAAAATTGTCAAGAAGCTTCCAGATAGTGAAGCAACAAAAATTGCGAAAGAAGAATTAGCTAAGGTTGGTTTGTCTGACCGTGAAAATCACTACCCACGTCATTTGTCAGGTGGGCAAAAACAACGGGTGGCTTTAGCACGTGCTTTGGCAATGAAACCAGACGTCCTCTTGCTTGATGAACCCACTTCGGCGCTTGACCCAGAGCTTGTCGGCGAAGTTGAAAAATCAATTGCGGATGCCGCTAAAGCAGGGCAAACCATAGTTTTGGTTTGCCATGACATGAACTTTGTTTATCAAGTGGCAGACAAGGTCTTATTCTTTGATAAGGGGCATATTCTTGAAGCTGGCAAACCAGATGATGTTTTCAATCATCCAAAAGAAGCTAGAAGCAAAGAATTCTTCGCAAACTATACAAAAACGTATATTTAACCACTGACTTTTGTTATAATAAGAGCTGAGAGACTTTTTCAGCTCTTTTTAGAGTGATAAAGCAAAAACTGATTTAAGTATAGGTGACGTATGTTTTTAGAAATTTTTAGTCTTTATATCAAAGGACTTCTATTAGCCATTGTTTTTGTTTTCTTAGTTGGTATCATTTGGAATTTTTGGCGTGCTGCCCGTAAATTAGACAAAACAGCCAAAGAACGCCAAGCCTTTTTATATGATGTGTTAATGATGTCAATCATGACTATCCCAGTTTTGTCCTTTGCATTTATGGCGATTTTATTAATGTTCAAAGCGTAATAATTGCAATTTTAATACCAGATTGCTACAATGAAAAAATAATCGAGATATTGAGGTGACTAAAATGTACGATACATTAATTATCGGCTCAGGTCCTGCGGGTATGACTGCGGGGCTTTATGCCGCTAGATCTAATTTGAAAGTTGGTATTATTGAACAAGGAGCCCCTGGTGGACAAATGAATAATACCTCAGAAATCGAAAATTACCCAGGGTATGACCATATTTCAGGACCAGAATTGTCAATGAATATGCATGCGCCACTTGAAAAATTTGGTGTTGAAAATATTTACGGTATTGTGAAATCTATCGAGGATGCTGGCGATGTGAAACGTGTTATTACTGAAGACGCTAACTACGAAGCAAAAACAATTATTTTAGCGACTGGTGCTAAATACCGCACTCTTGACGTACCTGGTGAAGAAGAATACACAAGCCGCGGCGTTTCTTACTGTGCTGTCTGTGACGGTGCTTTCTTCCGTAATCAAGATTTATTAGTTGTCGGTGGTGGGGATTCGGCAGTCGAAGAAGCTGTTTACCTCACACAATTTGCCAAATCTGTAACGATTATTCATCGCCGTGATGAATTGCGTGCTCAAAAGATTTTGCAAGATCGTGCTTTTGCTAACGACAAAATCAACTTTATCTGGGATTCTGTTGTCAAAGAAATCAAAGGAACTGACATTAAAGTCTCTGGTGTAACTGTTGAAAATGTTAAAACTGGTGAGCTTAGCGAACACGAATTTGGTGGTATTTTTATCTACGTTGGGGTTAATCCAGTAACAAGCATGGTAGCTGAGCTTGGCATCACAGATGAAGCTGGTTGGGTGATAACAGACGAACGCATGATGACACCAAAAGCAGGCATTTTTGCCATTGGAGATGTTCGTCAAAAAGAACTTCGCCAAATCGCAACAGCTGTTGGCGACGGTGCTATTGCTGGACAAGGTGTTTATCAATATATTGAAAATATGACATAATCACATCACTAAAGTCTGAGATGAAAATCTTAGGCTTTTTTAGTAGTTGTTAGATTTGTGAGAAAACATGAAAATATTTTTCAGAAAATCAGCTTTTTTTCAAATCTTTGCGCAAAACCTCACAAAGTTTTAGCCAGTCTGTCGTAATTTGTGCTATAATATGGGGGATAAATTAACTTTGAGCTGGAGATAACAAAAAATCTTGTGAGGCTGGTAAGGTCTTAACAAGACTAATCAAGGCTCATATTTCTTAAAAAGGGGATACCACATGTATCAAGATGATAGTTTAACTCTCCATACAGATTTGTATCAAATCAATATGATGCAAGTTTATTTTGAACAAGGCATTCACAATAAGAATGCAGTTTTTGAAATCTTTTTCCGCAAAGAACCATTCGCCAATGGCTATGCAGTTTTTGCTGGTTTGCAACGTATAGTTGAATATCTTGAAAGCCTTCATTTTACAGAAACAGACATTGCTTATCTAGAAGATTTAGGTTATCCAGCTGATTTTATTGCTTATTTGAAAGACTTCAAATTGGAATTAACCATTCGTTCAGCTAAAGAAGGTGACTTGGTTTTTGCTAATGAACCAATCGTTCAAGTCGAAGGACCGCTTGCCCAATGTCAATTGGTTGAAACAGCCTTGCTTAACATTGTCAATTTCCAAACATTGATTGCGACAAAAGCTGCTCGTATTCGCTCTGTCATTGATGATGAGCCCTTGCTAGAATTCGGTAGTCGTCGTGCACAAGAACTGGACGCAGCTATTTGGGGAACACGTGCCGCAGTTATCGGTGGTGCGAATGCCACATCAAATGTTCGTGCTGGTAAAATGTTTGACATCCCAGTATCAGGAACACACGCACACGCTTTAGTTCAAGCTTATGGCGATGATTACGAAGCGTTTATGGCTTATGCTGGCACTCACAAAGATTGTGTTTTCTTAGTTGATACATACGATACTCTTCGTCTTGGTGTTCCAGCAGCTATTCGCGTTGCTAATGAATTAGGTGATAAGATTAATTTCCTTGGTGTTCGTATTGACTCAGGAGATATGGCTTATTTGTCTAAAAAAATTCGTAAACAGTTAGACGCTGCAGGCTATCCAAATGCTAAGATTTATGCTTCAAATGACTTGGATGAAAATACCATTCTCAACCTTAAAATGCAAAAAGCCAAAATTGATGTCTGGGGCGTCGGAACAAAATTAATCACAGCTTACGACCAACCAGCACTTGGTGCAGTTTATAAGATTGTATCTATGGAAGATGAAAATGGTGTCATGCAAGATACGATTAAGTTGTCGAATAACGCCGAAAAAGTCTCTACACCAGGTAAAAAACAAGTGTGGCGCATTACTAGTCGTGAAAGAAATAAAACAGAGGGTGACTACATCACTTTCACAGACACTGATGTTAATAAACTTGACGAAGTTTATATGTTCCACCCAACATACACTTATATCAATAAAACAGTGAAAGATTTCGAAGCTGTGCCACTTCTTATTGATATTTTTGACAAAGGGAAATTAGTTTATAACTTGCCGTCTCTTTCTGAGATTCAAGAATATGCTCGTAAAGAATTTGACAAACTTTGGGACGAATATAAACGCCTGCTTAATCCGCAAGATTATCCAGTTGATTTGTCACAAGAAGTTTGGCAAAACAAGATGGATCTTATTGACCGTATTCGTAAAGAAGCTCAACGAAAAGGAGAAGTTAAATGACATTACAAGAAAAAATCATTGCCGAATTAGGGGTTGAATCAAGTATTGACCCTAAAGAGGAAATTCGCATATCAGTTGATTTTCTTAAAGACTATTTGAAAAAACATTCTTTCCTTAAAAGTTATGTTTTAGGGATTTCTGGTGGACAAGATTCAAGCTTGGCAGGACGTTTGGCGCAAATCGCCGTAGAAGAACTCCGCGCAGAAACTAGCGATGATAGCTACAAATTTATTGCTGTGCGTCTGCCATATGGCGTTCAAGCTGATGAAGAAGATGCTCAACGTGCTCTTAAATTCATCCAGCCAGATGTTAGCCTTGTCGTTAATATCAAAGAAGGTGTTGACGGACAAGTTCGTGAACTTGAAAAAGCTGGCATTGACGTTTCAGATTTCAATAAAGGAAATATCAAAGCACGCCAACGTATGATCACACAATATGCCGTTGCTGGAGCAAATAGCGGAGCTGTTATTGGTACTGACCACGCTGCTGAAAACATCACAGGCTTCTTCACTAAATTTGGTGACGGTGGTGCTGACGTTATCCCTCTTTATCGTTTAAACAAACGTCAAGGAAAACAATTGTTAGCAGAACTCGGTGCAGACCCTGCAATCTATGAAAAAATTCCAACAGCTGACTTGGAAGAAAATCGCCCAGGAATTGCAGATGAAGTTGCCTTAGGTGTCACATATAATGATATTGATGACTATCTTGAAGGTAAAATAGTTTCATCAGAAGCCAAAGAAAAAATTGAAAATTGGTGGCGTAAAACAGAACACAAACGTCACTTACCAATCACAGTATTTGACGATTTCTGGAAATAAAACAAAAGACCCGCTGGGTCTTTTGTTCTTTAAAAAACAGTAGTGTGAAATTGTAGTTGTCACAAAAGGTTACATACTCTTGTAATTCCTTTAAAAATGTCAGAATTTTTTATCAAAAATTCTTGCAATCTCCTTAATAAGCGATATAATGGATATTAGTTAAGTATGGTTAAGTCAGAAGACATTGCCTGACTATCAACCGACAATATAGGAGGAATTATGTCAGAATTATCATCAACATTTACCGATAAATTATTTGCTGATTTTCAAGCTGATAGCAAATTACGTGCTGTTGAAAATGCTGTAGCTCACAATGGATTGTTAAAATCACTTGAAACACGTCAAAGTGAAATGGAAAACGATTACGCTTTTTCGATTGATTTGACAAAAGATAAGGTTGCCAACCAAAAAGCATCAGGTCGTTGCTGGATGTTTGCAGCTCTCAATACTTTTCGCCATAAAATGATTTCAGATTTGAACTTGGACAATTTTGAGCTTTCTCAAGCCCACACATTCTTCTGGGATAAATACGAAAAATCAAACTGGTTCTTAGAACAAGTTATCGCAACAGCAGATCAAGAACTCGGTAGCCGTAAAGTAAAATTCTTGCTTGATGTGCCACAACAAGACGGTGGACAATGGGATATGGTTGTTGCCCTTTTTGAAAAATACGGTGTCGTACCAAAAGCAGCATACCCAGAATCAATTTCATCAAGCAACAGCCGCGAATTGAACCAATACCTTAACAAATTATTGCGTCAAGACGCTCAAATTTTGCGTGAAGCTATTGCAGCTGGTGCTGATGACAAAGCTGTTCAAGCGAAAAAAGAAGCCCTTCTCCAAGAAGTCTTTAATTTCTTAGCAATCAATCTTGGTTTGCCACCACGCACTATTGACTTTGCTTACCGTGACAAAGATAACAATTACCATTCAGATAAAAACATCACACCACAAGAATTCTTCAAAAAATATGTTGGTTTAGACCTTTCAGAATACGTATCAGTTATCAATGCGCCGACAGCCGATAAACCTTACGGCAAATCTTACACTGTTGAAATGCTTGGGAATGTGGTTGGTAGCCGTGATGTTCGTTACCTTAATCTTGATATGGAACGTTTCAAAGAATTGGCTATCGCTCAAATGCAAACTGGTGAAACTGTTTGGTTTGGTTCTGATGTTGGTCAAATCTCAGACCGTCAAAAAGGTATCATGGCGACAAATGTTTATGATTTTGAAACAGCTATGGATATCAATTTCACTCAAGACAAAGCAGGACGTCTTGATTACAGCGAAAGTTTGATGACACACGCTATGGTGCTTACAGGTGTTGATTTGGACGAAAATGGCAAATCTCTTAAATGGAAAGTTGAAAATTCATGGGGAGAGAAAGTTGGTAACAAAGGTTACTTTGTCGCTTCAGACGCTTGGATGGATGAATTTACTTACCAAATCGTTGTACGTAAAGAATTTTTGACAGCAGAAGAACGCGCAGCTTATGAAGCAGAACCAATCGTCCTTGCACCATGGGATCCAATGGGAGCTCTTGCAAGTAAATAAAAAGAATGACATCAGCTGTTTGGCTGATGTCATTTTACATATAAGAAACACTCTCTGAAATATTCAGAGAGTGTTTCTGTATTAGTCATCACTAGATTCTGTGTTACCATTATCTGAATTGTTGTCAGCTTCGTTTGATTCGGTTGAAGAACTATCTTCGCTAGAAGATTCAGCTGATGATTCTTCCTCAGAAGAACTCGAGCTTGAACCGTAGATGTTGCTGTAAACAGAACTTGATGTTGATGAGTAAGTGTAGTTATTACTTGAACCACTTAGGTAAACATAGCTACCGCGAGTATAAACACCACTTGGTACGGTGAAGTCCTTGCTACCGCTACCATATTTTTCATTTAGATAGCTTTGCATTGCTTTATAAACATCAGCTGCGACATTCAATCCATCACCATAAATTGGCGTCATCCTGTCTTTATAACCTGTCCAAACTGCCATTGAGTATTGTGTGGTGTAACCAACAAAGAGTTCATCTGGAGCCATTGTACCAACAACGTTGTTGTAAATACCAGTTGATTCTTCAATTTTTTCTAATTCATCATCAGAATAGTTAGAAGTACCAGTCTTACCAGCTTGGTAAACACCAGAGATAGCAGCTTCAGTACCTGTACCGTAAGTTAAAACAGTTTTCAGCATTGATGTCATCATATATGCTGTTGTTTCTTTCATGGCACGTGTACCAGAAGAACTGTAAGTTTGAGTAGTACCATCATTAAACTCGATTTTATTAATATATTGAGGTTCGTAATAGATACCACCGTTGGCAAATGCCGCATAGGCAGCAGCCATTTTTTCACTACTTGCGCCATATTTTTTATCAGGATCACTAGTAGAACTTGAAATGGCATTTGAGTAGTAAAGTTGAGGATAATAGATATCTAGCCCTTTAAGGAATTCTTTAGCAGTATCTAATCCAACTGCTTCAAGAGCCTTAACAGCAGGAACGTTACGCGATTGTTGAATCGCCGTTTGAATGGTCATTGTACCATAGTATTGACGGTCCCAGTTGTAAATCTGAGTAGAGGTGCCTGGCCAGTAATATTTACTATCGCTTGTTGTGGCTGCGGTACTTGTGTAAATACCATTTTCAATAGCAGGTGCATAATCAGTAATAGGCTTCATTGTAGAACCCCAGTCCCTATCTGTCAGAACAGATTGGTTGGTACCAAGTGAGACAGTAGTGTCTTGGTTACGTGAGCCAAGTTGAGCAATAACGTTACCGTTTGTTACATCAATGATAGTTGAGGCAACTTGAAGATCAGAATCTGGATAAGAGACATAATAATCAGTATTGTAAACATTCCAGAGATATTGTTGGACATCAGTATCAACGTTTGTATAAACTTTGAGTCCTGCTGAATAAATATCTTGACCTGTCTTATCGCTGACCTCTTCGATAACTTCCTTAATATAATTATCAAGGTAAGCATCATAACTTGAAGTCTCCGTGAGTGTTTGTAAGCCGTCTGTAACAGGAGTTGCTACTGCAGTATCGTATTCGCTTTTTGTAATGTTACCGTCCTCGTACATTTCTGCCAAAACGATATCACGACGACTTTGTGCTGCGTCTGGATTAGTATAAGGGTCATATTGACTAGGAGCTTGAGGAATTCCTGCAAGTAAGGCAAGCTGGGCAATGGATAAGTCTTTCAAATCTTTACCATAGTAAGATTTAGCAGTGGTAAGCATACCGTAGTTACCATTTCCCATATAGACTTTGTTAATGTAGAACGTTAAAATTTCTTCCTTAGTATATTTGCGTTCCATTTGGAGAGCAAGCCAAGCTTCTTGCGCCTTACGTTTTAAGGTCTGATCGGATTCACTCGTTGAGAAGTATGCCAATTTAATCAGCTGTTGGTCAAGTGTGGATCCACCTTGGGTGCTCGAGCTAGTGAAGTTGTTAAAAGCAGCTCCAAGAATACGGTAGACATCAATACCACGGTGTTTGAAGAAACGTTTATCTTCAATAGAAGTAATGGCATTTACCAAATTCAAAGGAATATTATCAGCCGTAACACTCTCACGTTTTTCAGAACCAAGGTCCGCAATCAAATTGCCGCTTGAATCGTAAATCAAACTAGAGTTAGTAGACGATAACTTGCTTTCAGATAATTTTGGGGCACTACTTACATAGTAAGCAAAGAGAGAGCCACCAGCCAAAACAGCTGTAATGACAAGTGTTAGTCCTGCCATCAAGCCGTATTTTAAGACTTTAAGAGCAGTTGCTTTTCTTGAAGAAGTAGTGGAATTAGTTTTTTTTCGTTTTCTTGTTATTTTCTTTTTAATTGTAATCACCGCCTAAAATTTTTTGATCAATAATATCTAAATAAGGAACTTGAGGTAGTGAACTTGTTGTCACCACATAACCATTTTTTCTGATATAATCAAGTGGCATGGATTTGGTACCGAGATTGATTTGGTAAAAATCTACTAGAGCACTAGCAGGTAGAAAATAAGTTTCCTTAAGTGTCGAAAAATGAAGTAGAACAAAGCAGATGCCGTCTTGTTTTAAAACATTTGCCATGTGCTCAATCTGGTGAGCGTGGAAATTTTTCAATGGCATAGATGTCTTTTGCCGCGTTTCTTTGGCTTCAAAGTCGATATAGCGCCCTTTATAGACACCAGAATAATCGGTAGTGGAAGCTTGTCGAAAGTAGGCTTCTACAATTTTGGCACGGCTTCTTTTCGGATAATCAACTTTAACAATTTGAATCGGTGTTGGTTTTTTATGAATGACAGCAATATTACGAGATAAGTAATAATTATTGGTTTCATTAATTGCTGCCTCAAAACTCATCCCACGATTAGCAAAGCTAACGGATGATTTTTTCACTTTTTTAGAAGCAGGAACTGCTTGCTTTCGAATAAGATGATGAGGGTAATTAACCATAGAACTCCTAACATTCATGCTTAAGTCAATATAAGCAATCTTATTATAACATATTTTTAGAAAGGAAACAGAATATGGCTGCAATTCTCGTGACGGGCTATAAGAGTTTTGAATTAGGAATCTTTCAAGATAAGGATGAGCGTATTAGTGTTATCAAAAAAGCTATCCGCCATGATTTGATTCGTTATTTTGAAGAAGGGATAGATTGGCTGATTTTTATGGGAAATATTGGTTTTGAATATTGGGCTTTGCAAGTTGCCAAAGAATTGCAAGAAGAATATGAGTTTAGTATAGCAACGATTTTTACTTTTGAAAATCATGGTCAAAATTGGAACGAAGCTAACCAAGTAAAATTAGGTGAATTTAAGCAGGTTGATTTTGTCAAGTATACCTATAAAAGTTATGAAAATCCAAGTCAATTTAAAAACTATAATCAATTTTTAGTAGATAACACAGAAGGAGCTTATCTTTTTTACGATAGTGAAAATGAAACAACTTTAAAATATTTGTTACAAGTGATGCAAGAAAAAGAGGGCTATCCGATTACTTTTCTGACCTTTGACCGTCTTAATGAATTCTTAGAAGAATGGTAATAAAATTTTAATAATGAAATAAAGGTAAATGCTTGATTTTTCATTAAATTTTCTGTAACATATATCTTGATATGATGATTTCATATTCTTACTTTTAACTAGAATAGTTTTGTTTGGAGAGATAGAATGGCAAGTATTATTTACAGTCCTAAGGACATTTTTGAACAAGAATTTAAAACCAGTATGCGTGGTTATGACAAGAAAGAAGTAGATGAATTTCTTGATGATATCATCAAGGACTATGAAAGTTATATTTCACAGGTTCAAGAACTACGTGCTGAAAATGAAAAATTAAAACAACAACTCGCTGCAAAACCAAAAGCAGCGCCAACACCATCTTATGTTGCTTCACATACGGTTACCGAGCAACAAACACGCGTTGCTCAATCAGCAACAAATATTGATATTTTGAAACGTATTAGCCGATTGGAAAAAGAAGTATTTGGGAAACAAATCACTGAATAAACAGCCTAACTAACGATAGTTAATAAGTTGTTTTGATTTTGTGTTTAACTTATTTTGGAAATTTGTCAAAGTGAGTTTATAAATTGCAATTTTTGGATAATCGCGTGGTATTTTAATACCATGAGGAAAGTCCATGCTAGCACTGGCTGTGATGCCGGTAGTGTTTGTGCTAGGTGAATCAATAAGCCTAGGGGCATCTTTTTTGATGTTACGGCGGGCAAAAAGACTAATTCTTTATGGATATGTCTGAATAGCCCTGAAAGTGCCACAGTGACGTAGTTCTTAGGGAAACCTAAGAAGTGGAACGCGGTAAACCCCTCAAGCTAGCAACCCAAACTTTGGTAGGGGCATGGGATAGTTGGAATCCGAACAATCTATCCTGACTGGAAACAGTAGACAGATGATTATCGAAGGAGATAAGACCTAGTTATCTCTGGAACAAAACATGGCTTATAGAAAATTGCATATAGGTATATAGCTAGCTTAGGCTAGCTTTTATTTTGGGTTGTATTTTAATACTAGATATTGGCTAATAATGGTGTTTGAAAATTAAATGATTTTTACTAGTTTAAAGCCAGTAAAACGTGTTAAACTTATAGATAAGAATTTGATGAAATAGGAATTAATGAATGAAAAAAACGTTTAATTTAGTAGCGACAGCGGCAGCAGGACTTGAAGCGGTTGTAGGGCGTGAAATTCGTGATTTAGGTATTGATTGCCAAGTCGAAAATGGAAAAGTCCGCTTTCAAGGAGATGTTAGAACGATTGCGACAACCAATCTTTGGTTACGCGCAGCTGACCGTATTAAAATTGTAGTCGGTGAATTTCCGGCTCGTACTTTTGAGGAGTTATTTCAAGGTGTTTACAAATTAGATTGGGAAAATTATTTACCACTTGCTGCTAAGTTCCCAATTTCAAAGGCAAAATGTGTGAAATCTAAACTACATAATGAGCCAAGTGTTCAAGCTATTAGTAAAAAAGCTGTTGTTAAAAAACTGCAAAAAGTTTATCATCGTCCAGAAGGTATTCCGTTGCAAGAAAGTGGGGCAGAATTTAGAATAGAAGTTTCCATTTTAAAAGATAAAGCAACAGTTATGATTGATACAACAGGAGCAAGTCTTTTCAAACGCAGTTACCGTGTGGAAAAAGGTGGAGCCCCGATTAAGGAAAATATGGCGGCAGCAATTATTGAGTTGTCAAACTGGTATCCAGATAAACCTTTTATCGACCCAACATGTGGTTCGGGAACTTTCTGTATCGAGGCGGCTATGATTGGCATGAACATTGCGCCAGGCTTTAATCGTGACTTTGCTTTTGAGGAATGGAATTGGGTTGATGCCGATTTGGTTCAACAAGTTCGTGATGAAGCTGAAGAAAAAGCTAATTATGACATTGAACTTGATATTTCTGGATTTGATGTTGACGGACGCATGATTGACATTGCGGAAAAGAATGCTGAGGAAGCAGGACTTGCAGATGTCATCAAATTGAAACAAATGCGACTTCAAGATTTAAAAACTGATAAAATCAACGGTGTTATCGTGTCTAACCCCCCTTATGGTGAACGATTGCTGGATGACAAAGCTGTGGATATCTTGTATAATGAAATGGGACAGACTTTTGCTCCGCTAAAAACATGGAGTAAATTTATCCTAACAAGTGATGAACAATTTGAACGAAAATATGGTTCACAGGCTGATAAAAAACGTAAACTGTACAACGGTACACTAAGAGTTGATTTGTACCAATTCTATGGCGAACGTGTTAAACGTTCAGTTACTGCACCAGCGCAAGAAAAGTAAAATACGGCGTTAAACAGCCTAATAAAAATGACAATCTGATTTAGAGAGGTGAACAAGCGTGTCAGACAAGAAAGAATTGCCGTCTTCTGAAGAACAAGAAGGACTTAATTTAGGAAATGTAAAAAATATGACCATTGGGGAAGCTGTTCGGAAGGATTCTGAATTAAAAGCTGGAGTGACTGAGTCTGATGGTGTTTTGGATAAATACATTAAACAGCACCGAGACGAAGTGACATCGCAAAAGTTTGAGGCTAAATTATCCGATTTTGACGATTTAGATACCAAAGCTTTGGATAATTTCATTAAAAAGCAGCGCGAGGAATTGCTTAACAACGGAATTGTTGGTGAGTCTGCTTTGAAAGAAAACGAAGCTACGCCTAAAGCTGTTGATTTTGAAACAGAAAAGATTGAGGAAACTCAAGAGACTTCGCAAGAAGTACCGGTATCAGAAGATGTAGCATCTGAATACGACTCAACGATTCAGCAAGAAAATGTTAGTATTGAAATACCAAATGCTGATTCAGCAGTTTCAGAGCCAACTCCAGAAGCTGCATTAGCTGTGGTTGCTGATGACAAAAATAGCGAAGCTATTGCTCTTGAAACAGCAGATGAGCAGCCAACTTATAAAAATAAACGTGTGATTATTGGTGGCTTGGCAGCTCTTGTTGTCGCTATTTTTGGTGTGGCTTACGGTTTAAGTTATACCAGAGAATCAAGCACGAGTGTTGCTAGCTCATCAACATCTACAACTAAGAAATCAACATCATCTAGTTCGTCTGCAGCGGCAGCTAAAAAGGCAAAAACAGCATTTGACGATGCCTATGTAGCTTTCTTTACAGATGATACTAAAACAAAATTGAAAAATAGTGAATTTGATAATATTTCATCATTAAAAGAAAAACTAGATGACTTAAAAGACACAGATTACTATGGCGATGCTAAGAAAGAATACGATACTTTGGCAGCTCAAATTACAGCTATCCAAACAATCAATGCTTTATTTGAATCAAATGTTATTGTAAATGGTGAAAAAGCTTCAGCAACTGTGAAATCTGATGCTAACTTTGATAATTTGTCAAGTGACCTTTTGAATACAGGTAATGCTAATCTAGATACATTGTTGCAATCAGCGATTACTGATGGTAAGAATCAGTTAGCTGTTTTGGCGTCATCAAGTAGTCAAGAAGCAAGTACCTCAAGCCAAACAGAAAGTGCAACTCAATCATCATCTGATACGTCAACAACACAAACTATCTCTGGAGCTAGTGGATACGGCATCACAACTTATGACCCTTCAACCCTTCAACGTAGCTTGAGCCGTGTTTCTTATAACGATTCAGCGATTGTGGATTCAAGTAATTCTGCTTGGATATTTGCGGACGGTGTACTTGATAAAATTGTGGCAACATCTCAATCGCGTGGATACTTCTCAGGAAATAATTACATTCTTGAAAAAGTTAATATTATTAATGGAAATGGTTACTACAATATGTTCAGGGCTGACGGAACATATCTTTTCTCAATTAACTGTAAAACAGGTTACTTTGTTGGGAATGCTTCTGGTAATTCGGATGCACTTGATTATTAAGAACAAAATGCTCTCTCTTTACGGAGGGCATTTTATTGTCATCAGAAAACCACTAGCTGTGCTAGTGGTTCAGTGTGCTTCCAGCGTGGTATAAAAAAATCCCCCTAAAATGATATATTAGAAAAGGCTTCCCGACCACAAACTAATATACATAAGGAGGCCCCCTGATGAAACAGGATAATAGTTTAGCACATACCACATGGAATTGTAAGTATCATATTGTTTTCGCCCCCAAATACCGTCGACAAATTGGATATGGAAAATATAAGGCAAGTATCGGTCAGATCATACGTCAATTATGTGACCACAAAGGAGTAGAGATTCATGAAGCCGAAGCGTGTAAAGATCATATTCATATGTTAGTGAGTATTCCACCAAAACTGAGTGTTTCATCCTTTATAGGCTATTTAAAAGGAAAAAGCAGTTTAATGATTTTTGATAGACATGCCAATCTGAAATATAGGTATGGGAATAGAAAATTTTGGTGTCGCGGTTATTATGTGGACACCGTTGGTCGTAATCAGAAGAAAATAGAAAACTATATTCGTCAACAACTACAAGAAGACATCGTAGCAGATCAGCTAAGTTTATTCGAACCATACGCTCCCTTTACAGGAGAAAAAATCCGAATAAATAGCTGATACTAATCCGCTAGTCGGATTAGTGAGTAAAAGGTGGTGCAAAAGGGAAAGTATTCAGTAAGCCTTCAGGCTTTGGCCGGTAAGAGAGGATTTCAGCCGAAGAGCAAACCACCTGTTCTCACGGGTGGTTTTGATTAAAAAAGCCAGCTAAGCTGACTTTAATATTTAGATGACATGGCGTTCAAATGGGGCGTCTGAAATACCATCTTTTAAGATTACTTTTGCCCACTCTTTAGCGCTAAAAAGACTATGATCTTTATAGTTGCCGCAAGATTCAATGGTTGTTCCTGGAACATCTTTCCACGATGTTACGTTGGCAATTTCTTCTAAACTTGATTTGATGACTTTGGCGATTTCAGTTGTATTGTGCTTACCCCACATAATCAGATGGAAACCAGTACGGCAACCAAACGGAGAGCAGTCAATCATTCCGTCAATTCGTTCACGAATAAGTTTAGCAAGCAAGTGTTCGATAGTGTGTAAACCAGCTGTTGGAATAGCATTTTCGTTAGGTTGTACGAGACGAACATCAAAATTTGAAATAACATCGCCTAAGGGTCCAGCTTCTTCTGAAATAAGGCGGACATAGGGGGCTTTAACGATAGTGTGGTCAAGTTCAAAACTTTCCACAGTAACTTCTTTTTTAGACATAGCACACTCCTTTTTTGTTCCTTGTAAATATCATAACACAAAATTTAGTGAAACGCTTTACAATTTTAAATTGTGAAAAAGCTTATTTTATGATAAACTTGAAAGTAGCTTTCTATAGATGAAATCTAAAATTTTTATTGAGGTAAAAACATGCCAAATATTATTATCTTGATTGTTTTTGCCCTCATTGGTTTGATAGTTGGTTATGTGCTGATTTCGATTAGACTTAAGTCTGCGAAAGAAGCGGCAGAACTCACTCTTTTAAATGCAGAACAAGACGCTGTTAATCTACGTGGTCAAGCGGAGTTGGAAGCTGAGCACATCAGAAAAACAGCCGAACGAGAAAGTAAATCACATCGTAAAGAATTACTAATCGAGGCAAAAGAAGAGGCTAGAAAATATCGTGAAGAGATTGAAAAAGAGTTTAAATCTGAAAGGCAGGAGTTGAAACAAATGGAAATTCGTTTGACTGAACGAGCTTCTTCTCTTGACCGCAAGGATGAAAACCTAACCAGCAAGGAAAAAGTGTTGGATAGTAAAGAACAAAGTCTAACCGATAAATCTAGACACATTAATGAGCGTGAAAAACAAATTGGAGAACTAGAAGAACAGAAAAAAGCAGAGCTTGAACGCGTAGCGCTCATGACGATTGCTGAAGCGCGTGAAACTATTTTAACGGAAACGGAAACTAATTTGACGCACGAAATTGCTACTCGTATCAAAGATGCTGAACGTGAAGTCCGAGATAAATCTAGCAAACTTGCTAAAAATATTCTCGCGCAAGCTATGCAACGTATGGCAGGTGAATATGTTACTGAACAAACTATTACAACAGTTCACTTACCAGACGATAGCATGAAAGGTCGTATCATTGGACGTGAAGGACGTAATATCCGCACACTTGAAAGTTTGACAGGAATTGATGTTATCATTGATGATACCCCTGAAGTTGTTGTTCTTTCAGGATTTGATCCGATTCGTCGTGAAATCGCTCGAATGACTTTGGAAGCTTTGATTCAGGACGGACGTATTCACCCAGCTCGTATCGAGGAATTGGTTGAAAAAAATCGTTTGGAAATGGATAACCGTATTCGTGAATATGGTGAGGCTGCTGCATTTGAAATTGGAGCCCTTAACTTGCACCCTGATTTGATTAAAATTATGGGACGCCTGCAATTTAGAACATCATACGGTCAAAACGTCTTACGTCATTCTGTCGAAGTTGGTAAGATGGCAGGTATTCTCGCAGGGGAACTTGGTGAAAATGTGACGCTTGCTCGTCGTGCAGGGTTCTTACATGATATGGGGAAAGCCGTTGACCGTGAAGTTGAGGGAAGCCACGTTGAAATCGGAACGGAACTTGCTCGTAAATACAAGGAAAATCCGATTGTCGTTAATGCCATTGCTAGTCACCACGGTGATGTAGAACCAGAAAGTGTTATCGCTGTGATTGTTGCAGCTGCAGATGCGCTTAGCTCAGCTCGTCCAGGTGCTCGTAACGAATCAATGGAAAATTACATCAAACGCCTTCGTGAATTAGAAGAAATTGCCACAAGCTTTGATGGTGTTCAAAATAGCTATGCTTTACAAGCAGGACGTGAAATCCGCATCATGGTGCAACCAACTAAAGTTTCTGATGATGAGGTAACAATCTTAGCTCACAAAGTTCGTGAAAAAATTGAAGGTAATCTTGATTACCCAGGTAACATTAAAGTTACCGTTATCCGTGAACTTCGTGCAGTTGACTATGCAAAATAAAACAATCTTTAAAGGAGGTGCTAATCTTAGCGCTTCTTTTTAATCGACATTTATTTACTAAAAGCAGTCACTGAAATTACTAGAATTTAAGTAGAATGTCTAACTAAGATTTAAACAGCATTTTTTATGAGGAAAGAGCCACGGAAGCTTTTAAAATTCCTTGAAAAATGGCTATATTTTTGATACACTAGTTTGTAGTCTAATTGATAAAAAGCAAGTCTTAACTTGTAGTCTATAATAAGGAGAGTGGCATGACCGAACGTGGTTTGTTAATTGTTTTCTCAGGACCTTCTGGGGTTGGTAAGGGAACAGTTCGCCAAGAAATTTTTTCAACACCAGATCATAAATTTGAATATTCCGTTTCTATGACAACACGCCAAAAACGGCCAGGAGAAGTCGATGGCGTTGATTATTTCTTCCGAACTCGTGAAGAATTTGAGGAGCTTATTAAAAATGGTCAAATGTTGGAATATGCTGAATATGTAGAAAACTACTATGGCACACCACTGACTTATGTTAATGAAACTCTTGATAAGGGGATTGACGTGTTCCTTGAAATCGAAGTGCAAGGAGCGCTTCAAGTTAAGAAGAAAGTTCCAGATGGGGTGTTTATTTTCTTAACGCCACCTGATTTGGACGAATTAAAAGATCGTTTGGTAGGACGCGGTACAGATAGTGAGGAAGTTATCCGCCAACGTATCGAACGTGCTAAAGAAGAAATCGCTTTGATGCGTGAGTATGATTATGCTGTTGTTAACGATGAAGTGCCTTTGGCAGCTGAACGCGTTAAACGCATTATCGAAGCAGAACATTTCCGTGTTGATCGTGTTATCAGACGATATAACGACATGATTAAAGATATTGATTAAAAAAGAGAAAAGAGAAAAAAGCTATGATGTTAAAACCTTCTATCGACACTTTGCTTGATAAAGTGTCTTCAAAATATTCACTTTGTATTCTTCAAGCCAAACGTGCTCACGAACTTGAAGCAGGTGCTAAACCAACTCAAGAATTCAAATCTGTAAAAGCAACTTTGCAAGCACTTGAAGAAATTGAATCTGGTAATGTTGTGATTCACCCAGACCCAGAAGCTAAACGCGCAGCTGTTCTTGCTCGTATCGAAGCAGAACGTCTAGCTAAAGAAGAAGAAGAACGTAAAATCAAAGAACAAATCGCTAAAGAAAAAGAAGAAGGAGAAAAAATCTAAGGTGTTTTATCTTAGATTTTTCTTGTAATAAATCATTGTGATAAGTTAGACAAACATTGGTCGCTATCATGATGATTATTATTCTTTTTCATGAATAGCTAAGGACTAGATAGAAAGGAATTTTATGGTAAAAATTGCTCAGGTCATCGTTGATGTCCCACTTATGCAAACAGATAAACCTTTCTCTTACATCATTCCGAAAGATATTGAAGACCAAGTGACCATCGGCTCACGAGTTCATGTGCCTTTTGGACGTGGTAATCGGCTTTTGCAAGGCTTTGTTGTCGGTTTTTCTGATACTTTTGATAATACTGTGACTGACTTAAAAGCTATTAGCGAAGTTTTGGATTTTGAGCCTGTGTTGAATGCAGAACAGCTAGAATTGGCAGAGCAGGTGCGTCATACGGTGTTTTCTTATAAAATTTCCATTCTGAAATCGATGATTCCTAATCTGCTGAATTCGCAATATGATAAACGTTTAACGCCCACAGAAAGCTTATCTAGCGAAGAACGTTTGGCATTGTTTGGCGAGAAAGAGAGCCGACTTCATTCGTCATTGACCGAGGAAGAAGCGAAAAAAGTCGCTCGCTTGGTTCAAGCAGGAAAAATTACTGTTGATTATTTAGCTAAAGATAAGAAAAATATCAAGACGGAAAAATATTATCACGTTCAAGCTGAAAAAATAGCTGCCACAGACATCTCCAATCGTGCCAAAAAACGATTGGAATTACGTGATTATTTGTTAGAGCATCCTGAAGAAGGAAAATTATCAGATTTGCATCACCTTTTTTCACGTGATGTTGTCAAATTTTTTGTGGATACCCGGTTGATAACTGTTCTTGAAAGAGAGAAAAAACGTTCAGACGCTTATTTTGATGTAGCAACAACGGATTTTCTTGATTTAAATGCTGAACAAGCGGCTGTCGTTGAACAAGTAACTAGCCAAATTGGTCAGGAAAGTAAGCCGTTTTTACTGGAAGGTGTGACAGGCTCAGGAAAAACTGAAGTTTATCTGCATATCATTGACAAGGTTTTGAAACTCGGTAAAACAGCCATTGTCTTGGTGCCTGAAATTTCTTTGACACCACAAATGACCAATCGTTTTATTTCACGTTTCGGCAAGCAAGTAGCTATCATGCACTCTGCTTTGTCAGATGGTGAAAAGTTTGACGAATGGCGAAAAATCAAGTCTGGACAAGCCCGCGTCGTTGTTGGGGCACGCTCTGCCATTTTTGTTCCTATTGAAAATATTGGTGCCATTATCATTGACGAGGAACATGAGGCGACTTACAAGCAAGAATCCAATCCGCGTTACCATGCGCGTGATGTGGCTTTGCTTCGTGCTAAATACCATAAAGCCATATTATTAATGGGTTCGGCAACACCAAGCATTGAAAGCCGTGCTCGTGCTAGTCGTGGTGTTTACCAATTCCTGCAATTGACACATCGTGCTAATCCTATGGCAAAGATTCCCAAAGTTGAAATTGTCGATTTTCGTGATTATGTTGGACAGCAAGAAGTTAGCAACTTTACTCCGTACCTCTTAGAAAAAATTGCTGACCGTCTAGAAAAAAATGAGCAAGTTGTGCTCATGCTCAATCGTCGTGGTTACTCTAGTTTTATCATGTGCCGTGATTGTGGCTATGTTGATGAATGTCCAAATTGCGACATTTCCTTGACGCTGCATATGGATACCAAAACCATGAATTGTCATTATTGTGGTTTTGAAAAATCCATTCCACACACTTGTCCGAATTGCCATAGCCGTAGTATTCGGTATTATGGAACAGGGACACAGAAGGCTTATGATGAACTCGTGGAAATTTTTCCACAAGCTCGTATTTTACGAATGGACGTTGATACCACACGTCAAAAAGGGGCTCATCAACGCATTTTGGATAAATTTGGCAACCATGAAGCCGATATTTTACTTGGCACACAAATGATTGCTAAGGGACTTGATTTTCCAAATGTTACTTTGGTAGGAGTTTTAAATGCGGATACGTCTTTAAATTTACCTGATTTTCGTTCTTCTGAACGCACATTCCAATTGTTGACACAAGTTGCAGGGCGTACAGGACGTGCAGAAAAAGAAGGTGAGGTTCTTATCCAGACCTACAATCCACAGCACTATGCTATTCAACTAGCACAAAAGCAAGACTACGAGGCATTTTACGCTTATGAAATGGGAATCCGTAGGCAATTAGCTTATCCGCCTTATTATTTCACGGTCGGATTGACCTTATCGCATAAAGATGAGCAGAGCGTTGTCCGTAAATCATTTGAACTCTTGCAATTATTGCGCCAGCAATTATCAGATAAAATCAAAATTCTCGGTCCAACACCAAAACCGATTGCCAGAACGCATAATCTTTATCATTATCAAATTATCGTTAAATATCGCTTCGAGGACAATTTAGAGAATGTCCTGAACCAGATTTTAGATTTGACACAATTACCAGAAAATAAAGATTTACGCTTAGTCATTGACTATGAGCCACAAAATTTCATGTAGCGGATGACTATGCTATAATAGAGAAAATTTAAGTAAGAAAATCCTTTGAAAGGAACTGAAATGACAAAATTAATTTTTATGGGAACACCTGATTTTTCAGCGACTGTTCTAAAAGGTTTGCTAGATGATAGCAACTACGACGTCCTAGCGGTGGTAACGCAACCTGACCGTGCTGTTGGACGCAAAAAAGAAATCAAAATGACACCTGTTAAGGAAGTTGCTTTGGCGCACAATTTGCCAGTTTATCAACCTGAAAAAATGTCTGGTTCAGAAGAAATGGCAGAGCTGATAACTTTGGGTGCTGATGGCATTGTGACAGCTGCGTTTGGTCAATTTTTACCAACCAAATTGCTTGATTCTGTTGATTTTGCGGTCAATGTTCATGCTTCGCTTCTTCCCAAATACCGTGGCGGTGCACCAATTCACTATGCAATCATTAACGGAGAAGAAGAAGCTGGCGTGACAATCATGGAAATGGTTAAGAAAATGGACGCTGGTGATATGATTGCCAAGGCTTCAACACCGATTGCTGACGATGACAATGTTGGAACAATGTTTGAAAAATTGGCTGTTATCGGACGTGATTTGTTGTTAAAAACATTACCAGATTACATTGCAGGCAATATTAAACCAGAACCGCAAGACGAAAGTAAAGCCACTTTCTCACCAAATATTACACCAGAACAAGAACGCATTGACTGGAATAAATCAGCACGTGATGTCTTTAATCACATTCGTGGCTTGTACCCGTGGCCAGTAGCTCATACCCTTCTTGACGGCAAACGTTTCAAGATTTATGAAGTGACTTTAGCTGAAGGTCACGGAAAACCAGGTGAAATTATCGAAAAAGGTAAGAAATCACTTGTCGTAGCAACAGGTGACGGGGCGATTTTGCTTAAAACAGTGCAACCAGCTGGGAAGCCACGCATGAGCATTGTTGATTTCCTTAATGGTGTAGGGCGTAAGCTCGAAGTAGGTGACCTTATTGGCGAATGATTGGAAAAATCAGGCACGTGGTTTAGCGCTTCTTGTCCTTGAAAATGTCTTTGAAGACGGGGCTTATTCTAATATTGCTCTCAATCAAGAATTAAGCCATACGACATTATCGCCAAAAGATAAGTCTTTAGTGACAGAAATCGTTTATGGAACAGTTGCACGAAAAATTACCTTAGAATGGTATCTTGCTCATTACATTAAAGATCGAGATAAGTTAGATTCTTGGGTTTATTACCTATTAATGTTGAGCCTTTATCAGCTCTTGTATCTTGATAAAATTCCTGCCCACGCTGTGGTAAATGACGCAGTTAACATTGCTAAAAATCGCGGTAACAAAAAAGGTGCAGAAAAATTTGTTAACGCTGTTCTACGATGTTTTACCAAGGAAGAATTACCGAATCCTGAAACGATTAAACGTAAGAATAAACGTTACTCTGTGCTTTATTCATTGCCAGTTTGGTTAGTCAAAAAATTAATTGATCAATTCGGCGAAGAACGCGCGGTAGCTATTATGCAAAGCCTTTTTGTCCGCAATAAGGCAAGTATTCGTGTAACAAATCTTGATAAATTAGCTGAGATTAAAGCTGCGACTGGTGCAGAGCAATCTATCTTATCGCCAGTTGGTTTGGTGAAAACATCAGGACATTTTGCTGGGACAGATTATTTTGCTAACGGTGATATCACAATTCAAGATGAATCTAGTCAACTAGTTGCTTCAACGCTCAATATTCAAGGAAATGAAGACATCTTAGATGCCTGCGCTGCCCCAGGTGGTAAGACAACTCATATGGCTTCGTATTTAAAAGAAGGGCACATCACAGCACTTGATTTATATGACCATAAATTAACGCTTGTCATGGATAATGCCAAGCGCCTGCATGTCGCTGATAAAATCAGCACACAAAAAATGGATGCCACAACTGTTCATGAGCATTTTGCGCCAGATTCTTTTGATAAGATTTTGGTAGATGCCCCTTGCTCAGGAATCGGCTTAATCCGCCGTAAACCGGACGTTAAGTACAATAAAGAGAATCAAGATTTCTCGGCTCTGCAAGAAATTCAACTGCAAATACTTGATAGCGTTTGTCAAATGTTGCGTAAAGGTGGTATAATAACTTATAGCACTTGTACAATTTTTGATGAGGAAAATTTCCAAGTTATTCACAAATTTTTAGAAACTCATCCAAATTTTGAACAAGTAAAACTGAGTCATACGCAAGAAGATATTGTTAGAGAAGGATGTATTGCAATTACCCCAGAACAATATCAGACAGATGGGTTCTTTATAGGACAAGTCAAACGTATCTTGTAATCTCAAGGAGGAAACTGACACAGTCAGAAGAAAAACTATGAAAATTTCACTTGTAACTGATATCGGACAAAAACGTTCAAACAATCAGGATTTTATTAACAAATTTGATAATAAAAACGGCATTACTTTGGTTATTTTAGCAGATGGCATGGGTGGTCATCGTGCAGGAAATATCGCTAGCGAAATGACTGTTACAGATCTTGGACGGGAATGGATTAATACCGATTACACTGAGTTAAGTCAGATTCGTGATTGGCTTTTAGTGACATTAGAAGCTGAAAATCGCAAAGTCTATGAACTCGGTCAAACTGATGAGTATAAAGGCATGGGAACAACAGTAGAAGCCTTGGTAATTGTTGATAACAATGTCATTTATGCTCACGTTGGGGATTCACGCATTGGTTTGCTCCACCAAGGAGAATACCGATTGTTGACAAGTGATCATTCTTTAGTTAATGAACTGGTAAAAGCTGGTCAATTGACTGAAGAGGAAGCTGCAAATCATCCTCAAAAAAATATCATTACACAGTCTATTGGACAAGCAAACCCTGTCGAACCAGATTTAGGTGTTCAAGTACTTGAAGAAAATGACTATCTCATTATTAACAGTGATGGTTTAACTAATATGATTACCAATGACGAAATTGTTAGCATTTTAAGTCAAGATAAAAATCTTGATGACAAGAACAATGAGTTGGTTACTCTTGCTAACGAACGTGGAGGTCTTGATAACATTACCATTGCTTTAATCCACGCCGAAAGTGAGGAAGCTTAATGATTCAGATTGGCAAATTATTCGCTGGTCGTTATCGGATCCTCAAATCTATCGGACGGGGTGGAATGGCAGATGTTTATCTGGCAAAAGATCTCATTCTTGATAATGAAGAAGTTGCCATTAAGGTGCTTCGGACGAATTATCAGACTGATCAAATTGCCGTAGCGCGTTTCCAACGGGAAGCGCGTGCCATGGCAGAACTGAACCATCCCAATATCGTCTCGATTCGTGATATTGGAGAAGAAGACGGACAGCAATTCTTAGTAATGGAATATGTTGATGGCTCGGACTTGAAAAAATACATTCAAGATCATGCTCCACTTTCTAATAATGAAGTTGTTAGAATCATGGAAGAAGTCTTATCTGCGATGACTTTGGCGCATCAACAAGGAATTGTTCACCGTGATTTAAAACCACAAAATATCTTATTAACCAAAGACGGAACGGTTAAAGTTACTGACTTTGGTATCGCCGTAGCCTTTGCTGAAACAAGTTTAACGCAAACCAATTCAATGCTAGGTAGTGTGCATTATTTATCGCCTGAACAAGCACGTGGTTCAAAAGCGACTGTTCAAAGTGATATTTACGCTATGGGGATTATGTTGTTTGAAATGTTAACAGGTCACATCCCATATGATGGCGATTCAGCTGTTAACATTGCGCTTCAGCATTTCCAAAAACCACTTCCTTCCATCATTGATGAGAATAAAAATGTGCCACAAGCACTAGAAAATGTTGTTATCAAGGCGACTGCAAAACGTTTAAGTGACCGTTATGCGTCAACTTTTGAAATGAGTCGTGATTTGATGACGGCACTTTCTTACAACCGTAGCCGTGAACCTAAACTTGTTTTTGAAGATACTGAAAATACAAAGACACTTCCAAAGGTAACAACATCAACATCTGTTCCTTCAACGACAGAACAACTCTTGAAGAAACAAAAAGCAGCTAAAGAAGATAAAGCAGCAACAGAAAACAAAGCGACTAAAGCTAAAACAAAGAAGAAAAAATCACGTCGTATGTTCGGCACGTTAATGAAAATCTTTTTTGCAGTTGTGATTGTAGCTATTGCTATCTTTACTTACTTGACGTTGACCTCACCATCAACCGTGAGTGTTCCAGATGTTGCTGGCTCTAGTTTATCAGAAGCAAAAACAACGATAAAATCATCAGGTCTTAAAGTTGGAACCGTTTATAAAGTATCAAGTGATACCGTTGAGAGTGGTTACGTTATTAAGACAAGTCCAACTGCTGGTTCATCGAAAAAAGAAGGGGCATCAATTGATATTTACGTATCAAAAGGATCATCAGGATTCAAGATAAAAGACTATAGAGGTCAAGATTATCAAACAGCCGTTAAAGATTTGGTTAATAATTATGGTGTTTCAGAGTCGCAAATTGAGATTGAAGAAGTCTCAACGTCAGACTATGACGAAGGTGTTATCATCAGTCAAACGCCTAGCAAAGGTGAAACCTTCAAGGTAAGTGGCGATGATAAGATTACCTTTAAAGTAGAAAGCACAGTAACAATGCCAAATCTGACAGGTTATACTTATTCAGAAGCTATTGCTGCCTTGACAGCTCTAGGTGTGTCAAGTTCACATATTACGGTTTATCAAGCCGACCCAAATTCTTCTACGGGTTATGTGCAAGTAAGATCACCATCTTCAACAGCAACTGTCACTGCTCAGACACCATACTATGGTGAAACGTTAAGCGATAACGTGGTACTTTACCTAGTAGCTGATAAAGAAGAAAGCTCACAGGCACCATCGTCATCAAGTTCAGAATCCTCTGAATCAAAAGAATCAAGTTCGTCAAGCAGTAGTACAGATAACAGTAGATCATCGACAGAAACAAGTGATGAATAATGACTTAAAAGTCTAGGAGAATTTCCTAGGCTTTTAATGTCGTTTTTTTAGTTAGAAACCTGCAATTTTGGTAGCTTTTTGGTAAAATACAGAAAAAGAAAGGGTATGATATGAGGAAAGTTCAATTTTTTGTCATTGTAGAAACGATTTTGATTGTGATGGGCTTGATGACTATCATGGCAAATAATCTATCGAGTTTTATTCTTATTCTTGTTTTGATTTTATTGGCGCTGCGATTTTATAATCAAGATAAACGGAACAATTTTTTATTGACCATTGGTCTTGTTCTTTTATTTTTGAATTTTATGCTTAATCCTTATATTATCATGGCGGTGGTATTAGGCGTTGTTTACGTTGTTATCAATCGTTTTTCACAAGTTAAGAAAAAAAATCGCTATGCTTTGGTGCGTTTTTGTGAGGAAGAATTAAAGGCAAAGCCTGTCCGTAATCAATGGATTGGAATGGATACGCACGATAGTGATTTTTATGCGTTTGATGATATTAATATTATCCGTTTGACAGGAAGTGATATGATTGATTTAAGCAATGTCATTGTAACTGGAAAGGATAATGTCGTTGTCATTCGAAAAGTTTTTGGTCCGACAAAAATTTTGGTGCCTATTGATGTTGCCGTGAAATTAGATGTTAGTGCGATTTATGGTAGCGTTCGGTACTTTGATTTTGAAGAATATGATTTACGTAATGAATCGTTAAAATTATGGCATAGTGAGGACGAAGAGTATTTAAAAGCAGTGAAAATTGTCGTTAGTACGCTTGCTGGAGATGTTGAGGTGGTGCGCAAATGAAAAAACATCATTTTATATTATTTATTCTTTATGCGAGTATTATTATCATCTCAATCGTTATCGTTGTTTTGGATAGTTTAAATCTGCATCTGAAAAATCTTATCACAGATTTCTGGATGGGAGAACAATTTGTCTTTTCAATTGTCTTTTTAATCCTAGCAGTAACGATTTTGTTACTTTTGCTTTGGGTTATTTTAGATGATAACAGCAAACGTGGCATCAACCAAAACTTACGCTGTATTTTGAATAATCAGCCTATCACTCTAGACGAAGATACAGAAGTCAATACGAATTTATCGCGTTTGTCTAAAAAAATGACGCATTTGACAAATAGCTTGCAAAATACAGAAAATAGTCGCATTCTAAACAGTCAAGAAATTGTTGAGCAAGAACGAAAACGAATTGCGCGTGACTTGCATGACACGGTTAGTCAAGAATTATTCGCTTCTTCGATGATCCTTTCAGGCGTGTCTGCTAATCTTGACCAAATTGAAAAAGAGCAATTAGAATTTCAATTGACGGCTGTTGAAAGCATGCTGCAAAATGCTCAAAAAGATTTGCGAATTTTGCTATTGCATTTACGACCAACAGAATTAGAAAATAAAACCCTTTCAGAAGGTTTTGATATCCTCTTGAAAGAATTGACAGATAAGAGTAGTATAGAGGTTGTTTATAAGAAAAATATCGGTCAACTACCTAAGAAAATAGAGGATAACGTTTTTCGAATTGCACAAGAATTCATTAGTAATACCCTTAAACACGCTAAAGCCAGTCGTTTAGAGGTTTATCTAAATCAAACAGAAACCGAGCTACAGCTTAAAATGGTCGATAACGGTATCGGTTTTGATATGGATGAAAGTCATGATTTAAGTTATGGTATTAGTAATATTGAAGAACGTGTTGATGATATGGCTGGAACAGTTACATTACTGAGTCAAAAAGGTAAAGGAGTATCAATGGATATTCGTTTGCCACTGGTAAAGGGAGGAAACGAGGAGAAAGAAGATGACCCAGAAAATTAAAGTTATCCTAGTTGATGACCATGAAATGGTACGTTTAGGGTTGAAAAGTTTTTTGAATTTGCAACCAGATGTTGAGGTGGTTGGTGAAGCTGGAAATGGTTTAGATGGTATCAACTTGGCTTTAGAATTAAAACCAGATGTGGTTGTTATGGATTTGGTAATGCCAGAAATGAGTGGTGTCGAAGCAACATTGAAGCTTCTGGAAGAATGGAAGGAAGCTAAAATTCTTGTTTTAACATCTTACCTTGATAACGAAAAAATTTATCCTGTCATTGAAGCAGGCGCCAAAGGTTATATGTTAAAAACATCTAGCGCAGCAGAAATTTTAAATGCCATTCAGAAAGTTGCACGTGGTGACTTAGCTATTGAAACAGAAGTCGATAAAAAAATCAAAGCCCATGATATGCAACCAGAATTGCATGAAGATTTGACAGCGCGTGAACGTGATATTTTGAGATTACTTGCTAAAGGGTATGATAATCAAACTATTGCTGATGAGCTATTTATCTCACTAAAAACTGTCAAAACACACGTTTCAAATATTCTAGCTAAGTTAGAAGTTGACGACCGTACACAAGCAGTCGTTTATGCCTTTAAACATCATTTAGTACCGCAAGATGACGAATAATGATATAATATAACTAGGACTTTTCTTTGATTTTTAAATTAGAAAGGAAAATGGGAAAGTGGTGTCGCTTTTATGGAAAATGAGATTCTGATGACCTTTTTCTTTCCCATAATTTTCAGATGGATATAAAAACTAAATACAAGGCTAAAAAAACTAAAATTGTCTTTTTTTGACATTGATGACACCTTGCGCGTAAAAGCAACAGCCTATATGCCAGAATCAATTAAGTATGTTTTTAAAAGCTTAAAAGAAAAAGGCATCATGACTGGGATTGCAACCGGGCGTTCCCTTTATGGCGTTGTGCCAGAAATTCGCGCTCTAGAGCCTGATTATTTTGTGACGATTAATGGCACATATGTCATTGACAAAAAAGCAACAGAAATTGTTAATGACCCATTGCCACGAGACATTGTCGAAAAATATGTTGCTTGGGCTAAATCAGAAGGAATTGAATACGGTTTTGCTGGAAAAGACAAACCAGTTGTTTCAGCTCGTTGTGACCTAATCGATGGCGCAATGGTACCAATCTACGGTGTCTGCGATGTTGAGCCTGATTTCTATTTGACAAATGATGTTTATCATATGTGGACCTTTACGGAAAATAATGTTCAGTTGCAATTACCTGATGAATTAGCTGCAGAAATTCGTTTAGTCCCTTGGCATGAACATTCATCTGATGTCGTCAAAAATGGTATTTCTAAAGCTTCAGGTGTTGCGCACGTTCTAGAAAGCCAAAACTTAAAACCGATCAATGCTATGATGTTTGGTGATGGTCCAAATGACATGGAAATCTTTGATTATGTTGGCTTGAAGATTGCTATGGGCAATGCAGTCCCTGAACTCAAAGAAAAAGCAGATTTTGTAACAAAAACAGTAGAAGAAGATGGCATTTTATATGCTTTGGAGGAACTCGGTTTGGTAGAAAAACAATTAAATTTCCCACAAGTTGACTTAACAACAGTTGAAGGACCAGTTGCGACAATCAAAACTAATCATGGTGATATGAAGATTCAACTCTTCCCAGAACACGCACCAAAAACAGTTGCAAACTTTATTGCCTTGTCAAAAGATGGCTACTATGACGGTATTATTTTCCACCGCATTATCCCTGAATTTATGATTCAAGGTGGTGACCCAACTGGTACTGGTATGGGGGGACAATCTATCTATGGCGATAGCTTCGAAGATGAATTCTCAGAAGAACTTTATAACGTTCGTGGGGCTCTTTCAATGGCTAATGCTGGACCAAATACAAACGGCAGTCAGTTCTTTATCGTTCAAAACAGCAAAATTCCTTATGCTCAAAAAGAACTAGAACGTGGTGGTTGGCCAAAACCAATTGCAGAATTTTATGCGACAAATGGTGGAACACCACACTTGGATCGTCGCCATACCGTATTGGGCCAAATCATGGACGACGATTCATACAAAGTTTTAGATGAAATTGCTAACGTTGAAACTGGTGCTCAAGACCGCCCAGTTGAAGATATCGTTATCGAAACAATTGAGGTAGTGGACTAATGAGAATTGGCGACAAAATCACTGGAACAATAACAGGTATAAAACCTTATGGTGCCTTTGTCGCATTAGATAATGGGACAACAGGTCTTATTCATATTTCAGAAATTAAAACAGGTTATATTGAAAACATTTACCAATTACTTAGTGTTGGTGAAAAAGTTTTAGTCCAAGTTGTTGATTTTGATGAATTTACGCAAAAAGCAAGTTTATCTCTTCGCACACTGGAGGAAGAAAAACATCACTTACACCGTCGTCACCGCTTTTCAAATAGCCATCTAAACATTGGCTTTCAACCATTGGCGGACAATTTACCAAAATGGACAAAAGAAAGCCTAGAATTATTGACGAAAGAATAATAAAACATACTAAGATTAGTAGTGAGGAAATCTCCGACGGGAGAAAGTACTCACTACTTTTTCTTTATGGTAAAGTAG
>CAKPVT010000002.1 GCA_934196125.1 uncultured Streptococcus sp.
ACTAATGCCATTAAGCTTCCTTATTCTAATGCCAAACTTGAAGCAACCAACAAGCTCATCAAAGATATTAAACGAAACGCTTTTGGTTACAGGAACTTTGACAACTTTAAAAAACGTATTTACATCGCTTTGAACAGCAAAAAAGCGAGAACAACAATTGTTCTCGCTAGAACTTAACTTTGCCACCCACTACAGTTGACAAAGAGCCACAAAAAAGGGACTGCACACTCTTCTTTTTAATATTTTCTTTTACATATATTGTTCTACATGTTCAATTTCTTTTTGTAGTTCTTTTTCATCGTACTTTTCATACTTGCCAGCTTCGTGTGCAATCTTTTTAATTTCATGCATGGCTTTTTTCTCAACAAGCCATTTTCTCATACTATGTTTTTTTGCATCTTCATTTAGAGAATCTAATTCTTCTAAATTTGAATCCAGTTTGTTCAAAACATCTGCAATTTTTACTAATGCTTTTGCTTCTTTTTCTTCATAGTTTGACATAATAGATACACTCCTTAAGTATTTGATACCTTAAGTCTACTCCTCTATTATTTTATTTGCAAATAAAAAGCTCTATAATTTCTTAGCAGGATTTTACCCACTACAGAAATTATAGAGCTAGCATACGTTAGTCAGCCGATAATTATGGTAAAAAATGTGTAATCATTTTTTGTTTTGATTCATTAATTTTCCCACTTTTAGACAAATAATAAGCTTGATTTGCTATGATATCTGCCATTCTTATGTGTGCCTTCTTTGCTGAATTACAGTATTCAAGTTTTATTTCTTGCAAATTTTCAAAAATAGGTGGATAAAATTTATTCCAATTATGATTATATATTCCGTTTTTAAATTCTGCTTCCAAAGCTTCTTTTAACTCATAGCATCCGTTGGTTGCTGTCGTATGCTCATCATTGAAAATATACAATCTCTCAACTTCTTCGGATTTGATAATTTTTGAATCAATTAATTTTTCAAAAGCCCTTTTTAAACCTATTTTATAAGCATAATCCAAAAATCGTTGCTTGCTCTTTTTATCTTCAAAAATCCTGTTCAAAACATTAGATTGTTTTATAACGATAGAATAAGTTAATTTTCTTTACGTTTACGAACACCCACTAGTCCGGCTAAGGTCATGAAAACACCTGCAATGCTTGCTAGGATGCTAGCAGTACTTGTTTCATCTCCCGTCATTGGAAGAACACTTGATTTCACAAGTTGTGGTGCTTCTGGTGTTGCTGGTGTTGCTGGTGTTGCTGGTTTGTCATACGCAACAGTATGCATATCCATCTCAAGCTGTGGTGTCTCAACTTCCATTTCAGTTGTTTTATTAACACCTACCTCATGAACAGCTGTTTCAATTTGAATCGTTGGAACATCAACTTTTTGATAGTCAGGTGCTGTAGGTTCTTTCTCATAATTAGGTGCTTCTGGTGGTGTTGGTAGTGTCAAAACAGGTGCTGCGACATCACTTGAAAAGGCAAACCAGAACTTACCGTATTCATGTCTTTTAGCATCTGCGCCAGCATCCATAACAATATCAAATGAGATAGTATCACCACTTGATACGACACCAACAGCTGCTCCATACCAACGATTAGCTTGCGTGGCACCATCCCAATAATTATTCGGATCAGTAGCTGGGTTGGCATCGAATCGTGAACCATTTGAAACATAATCATTGTAGTTACCGGCATAAAGAACACCATCTTTATAAATGACACTCGAACCAGCAATCGTTTCAATTTTGATATTTGATGATAAGTTATGAATGGATTCTCCGTAACCACTTCCTGTATATTTTTGCGTTTTATTCAAAGAATTGAAAGCGATCAAAGCAGGATTCTTCTCGTTAAATGTTATCACTTGACCTTTTTCATCAAAAAATTGAATAGACATTCCAATGTGACTACTTTGTGAACCATTTTGTTCACCGTTCTTATCAGCAGTATCAAAATCAGATGACATAATCATTACTGTAATGTTTGGATTTTGGTTAATATATAGTCCATTCACAGCATCTTTAGCAGTATAGACATAGACTACCTTATCGATTTTGACGCCATTATAATAAGAATTTTTCAGGTTAGTGTAAGTGACCGTCACACTCTCACCTTTGTGCAGAACAACTCGATAACTATCTGTTCCGTTATTAGGATCTGTACTGTTATTAGCGATAACTGACCCATCAGACTTGACAATTGTAACGTGGGCATCTGCTTCCGATTTGAAAATAAGTCCTTGAGTATAAGTATTATTTAGGTAACCATCTTTACCTTTATTAGCTTCATATTCAGCTAACTTCTTATCATAATCAGCTTTAGCAGCTTCATATTGAGCAAGTTTTTTCTCATAGTCAGCTTTTAGCTGAGCGTTATGCTCATTAACTTTTTGAACTTCTGCATCATATGCAGCTTTCAATTCGGCGTTTTTCTTATCAATCTCTTGAATTTTAGCTTTGATTTCAGCTAGTTTCTTATTGGCTTCTTCAATACTTGAGACAGTGACTTTATTCCCAGTGATGGTTTGAGTAACAGCGTTGAGAGAAGCCATCAAATCTTGCAGTTGCTTGTTAACACCATTTTGAGCATTGATAATTTCTTCAAGTTTTTGTTTTTGCGCTTCAGCATCTGCTAACGCATCGTCTGCCTTATCATAATTTTGTTTCTCAGCTGTTGTGATGATCACACCTGCTTCTTCAGCTTTCTTTTTGGCTTCCTCAATGAGCTTATTAGCTTCTGCTTCAGTTTTCTTATCCGCAATCAATTTATTTGTCGCATCTTCGATAAGTTTTTGAACTTCGGCAAGTTTAGCTTTTGCTTCTTCGATAGAAGTCACCGTTGTTGGCTTAAGTGTAACGGTTAGACCTGCTTTTTGAGCCAATTCTTGAGCCTGTTTGATAGCTTCATCAAGAGCTTTTTGTGTTTCCGCAAATTTCTCTACTTCAGCCTTTTGCTTATCCGCATCAGCTTGAGCTTGATTAGAATCGGTATAGTGGTTTTCACCATTCACTTCAACTTTCACACCTGCATCACCAAGAATATCCTTAGTGTTTTCCACCGTTTGATTAATCTTTCCTTGTTCTGGTGTTGTTGCTTCAGGCAACTGAATATTAGTCTCTTCTTTTGGTGTTTCAACGACTTCACCAGTTGAACCTGTTACGTCAGATGATGTCGTATCTTCTTTAGGTGTTTCTACCACTTCATCAGTTGCTGGTGATGTTGTATCAGTAGCAGGTGTTTCTTCCCCAACACTTGTAGTAACAGATGGTGATACATCTGTTTGAACTACTGTACTATCTTGAATCGTTAAAACCGATTGTGATGTTTCCGTATCTTGAGCGACTGTTACTTCATCAGCGCTAACGTGACCGCCTAAAAAAGCAAGCCCTAAAGCAATCCCACATACCAGACCGTATGCTTTACTTTTACGAAAATATCCATGTCCATTCACTTCTGAGCGCTCATTAAATAAAACCTTTTTATTCATTGGTTTCCTCCATTTTTATTTATGGTCTCTATTTACCAAAGACCACTCTACACTTACATTATACCCCCCCCCCCCGAAAAGTCAACTATATTATTACTTTTTTTCATAAACAACAGCCTTTTTTACATGTGGTCGATAAAGAGAGCAGCGTCTTCAATGATGCCATTCTCAATTCATGAGAATAGCGTCAGCAAGATTGAGCTCCAAACTCAACTGATTTGTCTTATACTCTTTATACATCGTCATGGCTTTCTAGTTGTTTTTTTATGATATAAACCATGACATAGGAAAACGAGTAGCTCCAACTGCGGAAGTACTCGTTTTTTTGTATTCTGAAGGTTAACAAATCCCAACAAAAAAGCCGAGCCAAATGCTCAGCTTCAAACTTTTTTCAACAAATCACCAAATGATAACGCGTTCTTCTGGTGCGCGCCACATTGGGTCTCCTGCTTTGATGTCAAATTCTGTGTGGAATTCATCAAAGTTTGTCAATGTAACATTGGTACGAAGTTTACCTGGTGCGTGAACGTCAATGCTTGTTAACATTTGCATATATTCATCACGCGCTTTCATGCGCCAAATCGTTGCAAAGTTGATGAAGAAATCACGCGCTGAGAAATCCTCGTCTTGTTTTGCAGCTTTGAGCGCACAGGCCACACCACCAAGGTCAGCCACATTTTCAGAAACGGTTAATTTACCATTGACTTTCGCACCATATGAATCTAAGCCGTCAAATTGGTCAACGATTTTATCCGTACGTTCTGTAAAAGCTTTGTAATCAGCTTCTTTCCACCAGTTATTGAGGCTTCCATGTTCGTCAAATGATGCACCATTGGTATCAAAAGCATGTGAAATTTCATGGGCAATAACCGCACCAATACCACCATAGTTAGCAGATGAACTTTGTTCTAAACTGTAAAATGGGGCTTGTAAGATAGCCGCTGGAAAGACAATCTGATTTTGTTGTGGGTCATAGTAAGCATTAACCATATGGGCAGGCATATGCCATTCACTACGGTCAACAGGCTTATTCCATTTACTCCAGCTATGTGCGATTGAAATTTTAGCAAGGTTTTGCGCATTTTCAACTAATGACAACGAGTCATCAATGATTTTCTTAGCATAAGTTTCTGGCAATTTTTCAGGATAACCAATGTGTGGTGTAATCACGTTTAATTTAACAATGGCTTTATCACGTGTTTCTTTTGCCAACCAATCTGCTGATGTCAAACGTTTCTTGTAAACATCAATCATTGTCGTTACTTTATGCTCCACATCAGCTTTAGCTTCTGGAGAGAATTTTTGCCCAGCATACCAAAAACCAAGTGCTTGGTTGTAAGGACCTGAAGCTAAGTAATAAGCCGCTTTTTTCTTATCCATAGCCTGTGGTGTTCCTGAAAGCGCACGACCATAAGCACCTGAAAGCACACGAATGTCATCTGTTAAGTAACCGTTAAACGCCCCCGTAGCTGATAAAACCAAATCCGCCTTTAGCAAATCCCAGTTCTTTTCTGAATAATAGTCAGCAGCAAACTCTGTCCAGAAACGTTCTTCAGGAACAATCACTTTGTCAGGAATTTCTCCCAAAATTTGCGTGAAAATAGCGTCCAAAGGCAATTCTGGTGCTAATTTTGTAAAATCAGCCCAATCATACGGGTGATAAAGTTTGACGTACTCAGAAGATTCTTCACGTGACAAAACATATTTAGCGACTTTGGCATCTAATGCAATCACCTTGTCAAGCAAGTCTTTCGTTTCTTCAGCTGAAAAACCAAATTTTGGCAATAATTCTTCTTGCATTTGACGCCAGATAGCTAGTAATTTTTTACCTTTTTCGTTATCTTCGGCATAGTAAGTTGTATCAGGCAAGATTGTTCCAGGAGCTTCTGCCCAAAGAACATTAAGCTGCGCGTTCATGAAATCTGGGGCAACACCAAGTGGAAATTCATTTGGTTTTCCTGCCATTTCAAAATCTGCCATTTTGCCTGCAAATTCAGCAAAAGAATCCAAGTTTTTGTATTCTTCAATTAATGGAAGAACTGGCGCGACACCAACTTCTTCACGTTTATCATAATCTGAAGTCATACGATGAAACTTGATATAGTTTTGTAAAATACTATCCTCTGGTACATCTTCGTCGCTAAGCCATTTATCTGTTGTCGCCAACATTAAGTCTTCAATCTCATCGGCTAAATCTGAAAAACCACCTGTACGTGGTTTATCATCAGGAATGACAGCTGTTTTTTCCCATTCGCCATTGACAGCGTCATAAAAATCGTCTTGATATCGAGTCATAAAAAATCTCCTTTAATCTATTAGAACCATTTTATCAAAAAAACGTGAGAATAGCAGATATAAAGCGCATTTGTTAGAGATTAAATAACGGACTTTCTGACACTTTTTTGCTATACTTAGGGCAAGGAGGCGACTATGACTAAAAAACATTATAATTGGGCAACCCTAGGAACTGGTGTCATTGCTAATGAATTAGCGCAAGCGCTTCAACAACAAGGGCGAAAACTCTATTCTGTTGCTAACCGTACTTATGATAAGGGGCTAGCTTTCGCTGAGAAATATGGCATTGACAGAGTTTATCAAACTATTGATGAGGTATTTGACGACCCTAACGTAGATATTATTTACATCTCAACGCCACACAATACACACATTAACTTTTTGCGCAAAGCCCTAGCAAACAGCAAACACGTCTTATGTGAAAAGTCAATTACGCTTAACGCTGACGAATTGGACGAAGCTATCAAGCTAGCTGAAGAAAATCACGTCATTTTAGCAGAAGCCATGACCATTTTCCATATGCCAATTTACCGCAAGCTTTCAGAAATCATTGCGACTGGAAAACTCGGTGAATTGAAGCTCATTCAAATGAATTTTGGCAGCTACAAAGAATACGATATGACAAACCGTTTCTTTAATCGTCAGTTAGCTGGCGGTGCACTTCTTGATATTGGTGTCTATGCTCTTTCTTTTGTCCGTTGGTTTATGACATCAACGCCGACTCAAATTGCTTCCCAAGTAAAACTAGCTCCGACAGGAGTCGATGAGCAAGCTGGGATTTTGCTAACGAACAGCCAAGGCGAAATGGCAACTCTGACGTTAAGCCTTCACGCCAAACAGCCAAAACGTGGAACAATCGTCTACGATAAAGGCTATATCGAACTTTACGAATACCCTCGTGGGCAAAAAGCGGTGATTACCTATACCGAGGACGGACATCAAGAAGTCATCGAAGCTGGAAGTACCGCACTCGCTCTTTCCTACGAAGTCGCTGACATGGAAAATGCCGTTTCTGGTCAAGAAAATGCCATGCACCTCGACTACACCAAAGACGTCATGGACATTATGACAAAACTCCGCAAAGACTGGAATCTCACTTACCCAGAAGAAGAATAAAACTCTTGACATTACAAGGTTTTTAATCGAAAATTCACCTTAAAAAAGAACCATCAGTAGTACTTGAAGTAAATTCAGCTGTACCACTTGGTGTAGTTGTTTCCACGAGTTTGTAATCACCATCATCGATTCTTTCAAATTCGAAAGTAGTCACGCCAGTGATTTCATCACCAACAGCGTTCCAGTCACCAGATTTTTCACTATTTATGAGAAAAGACAGTTTTTCTCATTTATTAACATATTATAAACTTATAGTTGACAGTATTGTCAAACGAATTAACAAGCTTATTACCAATAATTAGCTTTTTACACCTTTAGGGTTTACATTGGTATTGACAGTTGTTTAACAAGCTTTACAATTTTTGACATCGTTTCTCACTATAATCGCCCTTAGGTAACAATGTGTTGCAAAGCACACACTAGTCACTTTTTATGTTCTCGCAAGTTTATAACTACAGGTTATCGTAGCACCAAAAAGCCTAGCATAGACAACGAACCTAACCCCAAGAATTCGGCAAGAATCTAACAATTGGGATGCGGTTTATTATCCGTGCTAGGCTTTTATTCATGAAATTTTCTGTGGACAAGCCAAAGTATTCTGCAAATACGTAAAAAAAGCCGAAAATCACCAACTTTTTTACACAGATATCAACACTTATTCACAACTTGTGGATAAGTATGGCTATATACTGGGGATAACTTGTGTATAAACATGCCAAGAATCCTATAATATCAAGCTTTAGCTCAAATCCACAGAATTTAAAAATACCTTGTTTATAACTCATTTTTCACAAGAAGAAATTACCACAAAACTTACTAAAAACCTTGATTTCAAGGGATTTCTAACATTTTCAGTAAAAAAGAAGTTGTGTACTTTTCCACAACTTCTATTATTTTTAACTAAACTTCCATAATCTGGGAGAAATTGCTCAAGAATTTACTATTTTCTGTGCTATTTTCCGCTACCTATGGCTTAAATTTACTATTTTTCTACTTATTTTGCGGTTCAAAACGAAAAAGAAAGAACCCCGCTAGCGGAGCCCTTTCAGGAGATTATGAAAAAGAAAAGTTTTAGGATTGTTTATAGTATATAAAGTCTTGCTTAAACTTTCCTTAAGCTAAAAATTTATTTTTCCGAATAAGGATAGCCCAAATGTTCATAAGCTTTTTCAGTTGCCACACGACCAGTACGAGTGCGCATAATAAAGCCTTTTTGAATCAAATACGGCTCATACATATCCTCAACTGTATCACGCTCTTCAGCGATATTAACGGATAGCGTTCCTAAACCAACAGGTCCACCGTTATAAACCTCAATCATGGTACGCAAGATTTTCTGGTCAATGTAATCAAGCCCCTCATGGTCAACATCTAACAGCGTCAATGCTTTATCGGTAATATCTTTTGTGATAATACCATCTCCCATAATTTGGGCGTAATCACGTACACGTTTTAAGAGACGATTAGCAATACGAGGTGTTCCACGACTACGTCGTGCCAATTCTTGGGCAGCTTCATGGACAATCTCCATTTCAAAAATATCTGCCGTGCGTTCAACAATTTCTGTCAAATCTTCAACGTCATAGTATTCCATATGCCCAGTAATGCCAAAACGAGCACGTAAAGGATTAGAAAGCATACCAGCACGTGTTGTCGCACCAATCAGGGTAAACGGCGGTAAATCCAAGTGAACACTACGACTAGTTTCGCCATTACCAATCATGATGTCAATATAAAAATCTTCCATGGCGCTATAAAGCACTTCTTCCACAGCCATTGGCATACGATGAATTTCGTCAATAAAAAGCACATCACCAGGTTCCAAATCATTCAAGATAGCGACCAAATCACCAGCTTTTTCGATAGCAGGTCCAGATGTCTGTTTTAAATTCACCCCTAATTCATTAGCAATCACAAATGCCATTGTCGTTTTACCAAGACCTGGAGGTCCAAACAATAGCACATGGTCCAAAGACTCATCACGTAATTTTGCTGCCTCAATAAAGATTTTTAGCTGATTTTTAACCTTATCTTGTCCGATATATTCTTTTAAAAACTGAGGACGAAGCGTGCGCTCCGCAAATTCCTCATCACTCATAATATCATTATCTAAAATTCTGCTCATACCCTTATTATACCAAAACCAAGACCTACAGTGAATTGTTTAACTAGGAAATCCCACTAATACAATGATAACCAGCAATTTTATTAATAAAAAAGATCGAAGAATAAATTTTCTTCAATCTCACTTCCTTAAATTAAATCATCACGGCTGACTTGTTCAAATTTTTGGTCACCGTCATTTAATTTATCCCAAATGACAACCTCACCAGCTTTCAACGACTTTTGAACGTCAATGATACGTTGATTAGAAGAACCACGGAATTGCAACATTAAATTCTTCTTGGTAATATCAAAACGTCCGTCAACCAAAATATCGATTAAACTAAGCATTTCCAGCTTATCTGGCGTTTCTTGCATCATTTCTTCCCATGTATAACCTGTCCAAGACCAAATGTCCTTTTCAGGCAATTCACGACGCACACGTTGAATTAATGGCAACAGAATCCCCGTATTAAGAAATGGTTCACCACCAAGAAGCGTTAGCCCTTGAACATAGGGTTGTGCCAAATCAGCCATGATTTGCTCTTCAATCTCTTGTGTATAAGGCATACCAGCCTTGAAAGACCACGTTGCCGCATTGTAGCATCCTTTGCAGTGAAACATACACCCAGAAACATAAAGAGAATTGCGTACACCCTCACCGTCAACAAAGTTAAAAGCTTTGTAATCGATGATTCGTCCTTGACTTAATTCCTCTGACTTCCATTCACCAGGCTCGGGAGTATTCCAATTTTTTTCTTCCATCCTAGCCCTCTTTCTATTTTTAATTTCCACTTATCCACAGGTTATTCTTCATCCAAATTTATCCAATAACGCTCGGTTGACTCACGGACATCCTCTAAAACACCACCATTTGCCAAAATCACCTTTCGGCTAGCAATATTATCCGTGTGACAAGTCACCAAAGCTTGCTTGATATTTTTCTTTTTAGATTCTAGTAAACCTAGATGAAGCTGTTCCTTAGCCAATCCCTTATGACGCTCTGACGGACGAATCGAATACCCAATATGTCCCCCCTTATTTAAGAGATTATCATTTAGACGTAAACGTAAATGCAAAAATCCTAGAGCCCTTCCGTTATCATCAAAAGAAACAAATTGAATCGCTGGAACAAACGTTGACGGCACATCAATACCTATTTCACTTAATTGATTTCTTTCAATCCAGTCCTCATAAACAAAGTTATCCACAGACCAAAAACCGCCGTCATGAGCAGATTGACTTGCCTCAAATTCTTTCATCATATCAATAACAGCTGCTTTATCTGATAATTCAGGTCTTCGTAATTGCATAAACGGTACCTCTATTTGCTTTTCTTTTTAGCTTTTTCTAAAAACTGCGCTTTCAACTGACTAACACGCGCTTTTTTGTCGGTTTTCACATTTGAATGTTTTTCGTGAAAACGTTCAACTTGTTGCATACCCTTATAATCTAACTGATATTTTCCCATATGCTTTCCTTTCATTAAACTATCTATTAATACAATAAAGAAGCTGGGACAAATGTCTCCAGCTTCAATATGTCCTGAAACCGTCTAAACCATATTTATTAATGCGTTTTCCATATTTGATATAAGTGATAGAAAGTCTCAAACAAGGAAAATGACTCGTTTAAAATAAGCAGGAAAAACTCCCAAACTGACAGGTTGGTGACTTTGTCAAGAACTGAGAGCCCTGTTATTTTCCTATTTTAAGCTTTATGTTTGCTGTAATCACCAGAATTTTTAATTGTTGAGCCGTTCATGTGTTTCACACGAGCAGAAATTTCTTTGTGACGACCATTAACCATTGGACGGGCTTGTGGGTTTCCAAGATAGCCACAAGTACGTTTAACAACATCTACTGTTTTAGGGTCGCTGTTACCACAGTTTGGACAAACGAAACCACGTTCAGTTGGTGTAAAGTCACCTTCAAATCCACAGCTATAGCAACGGTCAATTGGCGTATTTGTCCCAAGGTAACCAACACGGCTGTAAGCATAATCCCAAACAGCTTCTAGAGCTTTTGGATTTTGTTGAAGAACTGGGTATTCACAGTAATGGATAAAGCCACCTGTTGCACCAGCTTCTGGATAAGCTTTTTCAAAGTCTAACTTTTCAAACGGAGTTGGATCCTTACGAACATCATAGTGGAATGAGTTTGTATAGTATTCTTTATCTGTAATATCTTTAACGATACCGAATTTTTCCGTATCAAGACGGCAGAAGCGGTCTGTCAAGCTTTCAGACGGTGTTGAATAGATTGAGAAATGATAATCAAATTCATCTGACCATTCTGTACACAATTTTTTCATCTTACGAATGATATCAACTGTGAATTCTTTGGCTTCTGGGTTTGTTTCCCATTCTGAACCATAAAAGACTGTACCAACTTCGTAGAGTCCGATATAACCAAGTGAAACCGTTGCACGACGATGACGGAAAAGTTCATCAACATTATCATATCTGCTGAGACGTTTACCAAAAGCACCGTATTGGTAAAGAATTGGCGCATTTGCTGGTGTCGCTTCTTTGACACGTTCTACACGGTAAACAAGTGCATCTTTAGCAATGCCCATACGTTCGTTGAAGATTTCCCAGAATTTATTGATGTCGCCATTTGATTCCATAGCAATACGTGGAAGGTTTACAGTCACAACACCAAGGTTCATACGACCTGAGTTAACTTCGACACCATTTTCATCTTTCCAACCTTGTAAGAATGAACGGCATCCCATTGGTGCTTTAAATGAACCTGTCAATTCAACGATTTTATCGTATGAAAGAACGTCTGGATACATACGTTTTGTCGCACATTCCAAAGCTAATTGTTTAATGTCATAGTTTGGTGTTCCCACTTCAAGGTTAAGACCACTCTTCAAAGTGAAGATAAGTTTAGGGAAAATAGCTGTGCGGTGTTCGCTACCAAGACCTTTAATGCGGATTTCAAGAATCGCTTTTTGAATTTCACGTTCAAACCAGTTCGTTCCTAGACCAAATCCAAGAGAAGTAAATGGTGTTTGTCCGTTTGATGTAAACAACGTATTGATTTCGTATTCAAGACTTTGCATAGCATCATAAATGTCTTTTTTCGTTTTTGTACGAGCATAATCTTCACGATGATCTTCTGCTACCCAATCTTGAGCATCTTTAAGGTGTTTTTTATAGTTAAGTTCAGCATATGGTGCCAAAAATTCATCGATACGGTCAGCTGTACAACCACCATATTGGCTTGACGCAACGTTCGCAATGATTTGTGAAATTTGCGCTGTTGCAGTTTGGATAGATTTTGGACTTTCTACCTCAGCATTACCAATCTTGAAGCCGTTTGCAAGCATACCCTTGAAATCAATCAAACAGCAGTTTGTCATTGGAGTGTATGGGCTGTAATCAAGGTCATGATAATGAATATCACCTTTTTGGTGAGCATTGGCAACATGAGCTGGCAACATTTTAAGACCAATTGATTTACCAACAATACCTGCAGTCAAGTCACGTTGTGTATTGAAAACTTCACTATCCTTGTTGGCGTTTTCATTGACGACAGTTTGGTCTTTGTTCAATAGTTTATCAATCGTAAAGTTGATGTCTGTCGCTTGAGAGCGCGCAAAATCACGTTTTGTACGATAATTAATATATTCTTGTGCAATCGCATATTCATTTGCTTCTAAAAGCTCATGCTCAACGATATTTTGAATTTCATAAATTTTGACATTATCTTTGAAGCGATCAAAGATTTCAGCAATGATGTTATCTGAAATAGCTTCCAATTTTGCTTCAACAACTGGTGACATTTTTGTCACATTATTACTTGCTTTAACCAAAGCGTTATAAATTTTATCTGCATCAAAGTTCACAGAACGTCCATCACGTTTGATAACTTTGACAGCTGGTTGAGTCGCAATTGTTTCTTTTTCTAATGTAATCATATGAACACTCCTTCTTACTCGTCTATTATAACACGTAAGAAAAAAAAATCAATATCTTGTGGTCATTTTTTTATTAGACCACAAGATATTGCGTTTATTCTCTATTTTTTATGATAGACGGTAAAGCCTGATACACCGCTGATTGAGACCTCTTCATAGTTTGAAGAAATATCATTTTTTATCGTATCAGAAATTTTTTCATCATTATTAACAACAATATACGACGCTAGATTTTGTAATAATTCATCTTCTAATGTTTTTTCATTAGATGTTTTAGTTGTATTCACAACAGGTGATGTAAATTGTGAACTACTTGCTAATTGACTCTTAATACCAATCTTAGACGACGTATCCCAGACGTAAATCGTATCATCACTAGATGTTTGTTTTTTCAAATAGCTTGCAATAGTTGAGCGTTCACTATCAGTACCAGATGACAAGAAATAAGAAACCACTGGTTGCCCTACACCGATAATAAGCAATAAAATCGGCAAATAAAGATGACGACTTAGATATAATCCAAAAATGCCTTTGCCATCACTAGATGATTTCTTACGACGATGTGATGTTTTCGTCAAGCTACGTTGATAACGTTCACCCAATGCCATTGCGGTTAACAACAAACCAAAAGGCAATACTGTTAACAAATGATAGAAATGATAACTTTGTGACAAAAGGGCAATAACTAAGAATCCTAAGAAAACAAGGAAGATAAGCCATTTAGATACCTTGTCACTAGCTCCCTTGATGATTTTTCCAAAAGTAAGAGCACCAAGTAAAATCCCTGAAACTAGAGCCACAACAACTTGGAATAGCAATGTCAAGATAACATTACTATCACTTGTCGCAAAATATGTAAATTGATAAACAATTGCTTGAGAAATATAGGATGATAACACCTGCAAATTCAGGATAAAGTAACCAACTGTGTAAAAGACAAGAATTGTCCCGAAAATGATACACAATAATTGATAAAATCCTCTGGCGAAATGTTTTTGTGTTAGATTATAAATGATAATGGTTAGGAAAGAAAGTCCCCAGAACACCAAAGTACGTGGCTCTAAAAGTATTGCTGCTGCGCCAGCAAATCCATAAAGGATAAAGGCTTCATCTTTGATAATATCCGCAAAATATTTTGTTAGGAACCACAAAGATACCATGACAAATGGCATCGCAAATTGGATAGGGTACAGACCACCAAAACCAAGAGCAATGTTTAATAGGTAAAAAATACCACTAAAAGCAACTGCTACACGTTGGCTGCTAGTAAAGTAATTAACCAATTTATAGAAATAGATTCCTGAGAAGTAGAACATTGCAATTTGAATTGGCACCAACCACAACGTAGAACCAAGATAGTAAGCTAAAGCAATCAAAGCATAGTAAAGGAAACCACCTGTCGCAAACATATCTGTAAACGGAAGTTGTCCTTTAGTAAACATTAAACCAATGTAAAGGTTTTGAGATTGCACACTATTTGCCATATCTGTAAAGACTGGCATTGATACAGACAAACAACTAACAACAACACTCAATATTAAAAGATAAAGTTTATGAGGTTGTGGGACTTTTGTTCTTCTAGACGCCTCTTGGTGACTTTTGTTCTCACTAACCTTACGAGCTGAACGACTTAAACGGCTGTAAGCTTGTGCAGTACTCTGATCTACATTTACTTGTTCTGATGTATTCACTTATTCTCTCCTTGAATTGTCATACTTTAAGTATAACAGAAACTAATCATTAGTCAATTTAGTGAGTATAGCACAGTAAACTAAAATTTCCCTAAAACGGTGATAAGGTTTGGTTTTATAGCGCTTCAAGAAGCTTCTTTCTTCTTGGCTCAAACACGCTTTCTTTGTCATGATTCACACCTCCTTTACTTAGTATTCGTAAAAGAGCATGAAAAGAAGCATAGGCACAACCTATACTTCCCTTCAACGTATCAAGACAATATTAGTCCTCATCTAAAAAGCTATTGAAAACTTCTTCAATCATATCCCACTCAGCATCTGAATCTTCAGGAATTGGTTGAAGATCTCCTTCAGTTCCATCTTCATTTTCAGTAAATGAGTAAGCTTGAATTTCAATTTGCCCTTGTTCATCTTCTTCAGCACCCGCTGGTACCAAGAGAACGTAGTTTTTACCAAATTCTTCACGACCATCAATAGTCAAAAGAATTTCAAAAAGTGTTTCATTACCTTGTTCATCTACAAGTGTAATAACTTCATGTTCGTGATCATGATTATGATCGTGATTATGGTTATGTGCCATAAAGTTTCTCCTTTAATGAATTAATGATTAGATTAAAACATTCTATCTAAATAATTTTGCAAAATAAGCTGCGCAGCCAATTTATCAATAACTTTCTTACGTTTTCCACGGCTAACATCAGCTTGTTCAACCAACATTCGCTCTGCTTGAACAGTTGTCAAACGTTCATCTTGATAATCAACAGGAATATTGAAAAGTTCGTTGATTTTATCGCCGTATGCCTTACTAGCTTCCACGCGAGGACCTTCTGTATTATTCATATTTTTAGGCAAACCAACAACAAACTTGTCAACCTTATACTGTTTAACTAACTCTTCAAGTCGTTCAAAACCAAATTCGCCAGCTTCTTCATCAATTCTGATAATTTCTACGCCCTGTGCTGTAAAGCCTAGCGGGTCACTGATAGCAACGCCAACTGTCTTTGAGCCAACGTCTAGTCCCATGATTCTCATTTCAAGTCAATTCCATTTCCTTTGAGATAGTAGCGGACAAGCTCTTCAACAATTTCATCTCGTTCGTATTTACGAATTTGATTTCTGGCATCATTGTAACGAGGAACATAAGCAGGGTCCCCACTTAAGACATAACCAACAATCTGATTGATTGGATTATACCCTTTTTCATCAAGAGAACGATACACAGTTGTTAAGGTTTCACTAATTTCTTTCTTGTTGCTATCGTCTAAATTAAAGCGTACAGTTTCATCTGTAAATCCCATACTTACACCTTCTTTCTAAAATAGCTGTCACCATTTATTATAGCTTATTCACAAAGATTTCACAAGAATCTGACTTTATTTCACCAAAGTTTATTTTCATTTTCAAATCCTTCGTTTCAATTGTCCCATTAAGCAACCTTTGCTCCCCATGCCTCAACTATCAACCGAACTTTTTACCATTTTTATAAAAATAAAAAAGAGCAAAGCACTCGTTTTTTCCACGCGCAATCAACTACTATAACCTTTAAAAATTCTTTGGTTCTAACAATCCACGCTAAGGAAAATATTAAAAAAGCTCCAAAACGGAGCTTTTAGACTATCTATTACAGCGCTGCACGAAGGCGAGCTTCTGTATTTTCCACATTACGAATGGAACGTGGCAAGAAAGCACGAATATCATCTTCTTTGTACCCTACTTGAAGGCGTTTATCGTCAATCAAAATTGGGCTCTTCAAAATACGCGGATTTTCTTGAATAAGGTCAATAACCTCGCTCAGACTAAAATCCTCAATATCGCAATCAAGTGCTTTTGCGTAACGGTTTTTAGATGAAACGATACTTTCAATCCCATTTTCTGTTTTAGTTAATATCGCTAAGATTTCTTCTCGTGTTAGTGGTTCTTTTCCTAAATTCTGTTCTTTATAAGGGAGCTGATGAGCGTTTAGCCATGTCTTGGCTTTCTTACAGCTTGTACAACTTGAAATTGTGTAAATTTTAATCATGTGCACTCTCACTTTCTATCCCATGATAGTTGTATTATAGCACACCAACCTTAACGAAAACATAAGACCTCAGACCTATTTTTTCAAAAAGTCAATTAAAAAGATTATTTTTTCAATAAAAATCGAAAAAATCATTTATGATTTTGAAAACGATCCATTTACTTCTAAAAAAATCGAAAATCAGCTCAAATATTTTCAACTTAGATTGACATTCTTACACAAGAAAACCCCGAGACAATTGTCCCAGGGTTTCAACGTCATTATGAATTATTCTTCGATTTCGATAGCATCATCTAAATCAAGAACAACTTCGTCAACATTATCATTAGTTGCTGCTGATTCTTCAACAACATCTGCTGCTTTCTCATCTTCGGTTTCTTCTTCGAGACCGTAGTGAACACGTACTTTGTGGTCGATTTCATCAAAGACTTCTGGGTGTTCTGCCAAGTATTTCTTCGCATTTTCAGAACCTTGTCCGATTTTCTCACCGTTATACGAGAACCAAGCACCTGCTTTTTTGATGATGTCTAGGTCACTAGCAATCTTAACAAGCTCACCTGTACATGAAATTCCTTCACCATACATAATTTCAACTTCGGCTGTTTTAAATGGTGGCGCAACTTTGTTTTTAACCACTTTGATTTTAGTTTCTTTACCGATATTGCTATCTTTTTGGTCGCCAGAACCTTTGATTTGTGTGTTACCACGGACATCAAGACGAACTGACGCATAGAACTTAAGCGCGCGTCCACCAGGTGTTGTTTCTGGGTTACCAAACATCACACCAACTTTTTCACGCAACTGGTTGATGAAAATCGCAATTGTTTTTGTTTTGTTGATTGAAGCCGACAATTTACGCATTGCTTGACTCATCATACGAGCTTGCAAACCAACGTGATTATCACCAATGTCACCATCGATTTCGGCACGAGGTACAAGGGCAGCAACAGAATCAACAACGACGAGGTCAACAGCACCTGAGTCAATCAATTTTCCTGCAATTTCAAGACCTTGTTCCCCAGAGTCAGGTTGTGACAAGAGAAGCTCATCAATGTTAACACCAAGAGCCGCAGCATAAGCTGGGTCAAGTGCGTGTTCGGCATCAATAAAGGCAGCAATTCCACCTTCTTTTTGAGCTTGTGCTACCGCATGAAGCGCAACAGTTGTCTTACCAGAACTTTCAGGTCCATAGATTTCAATGATGCGCCCTTTAGGGTAACCACCTGCACCCAAAGCAATATCAAGAGCCAAGCTACCTGAACTCATGACTTGAACTTTTTGTTCAGCACGTTCACCAAGGCGCATAACAGCTCCCTTACCGAAATCTTTTTCAATTAATTTCAAGGCATCATCAAGTGCCTTTTTACGCTCATCACCAAATTTTTTAGTGATAGCTTCTGTTTTCTTTGTCTTTTTAGCCAATTTTTTCCCTTTCTGTTTGTTCAAGATACTAACTCTATTATACCAAATTTTAGCCTTGTAATAAAGCTTGACGTACTAAGTTGAAAGCACATAAAGTAGCAATATAACGGACGTCTGAACGGCTTCGTCCACCTATAACAACACAAATAGAATGAACTTTTTCTCTAGTAGCAATACCAATGAAAACTGTTCCTGCTGGATGTCCTTCTAAGCTATCTGGTCCTGCAACACCTGTCAAACCGATACCAAAATCAGCATCTGTCAATAAACGTGATTGCTCTGCCATTTTTTCAGCTGTAAAGTGACTTACCACACCATGTTCTTGCAAATCTTCAAGAGGAATGTGAAGCATTTTTGATTTTTCTTCTATACTATACGTCACAAATCCGCCATTAAATACTGCAGATGCCCCTGAAAAATCAGCGATACTAGATTGGAATAGCCCTGCGGTCAAACTTTCTGCCGCTGTAATGGTTTTGTGCTTTTCTTTCAACAAATCAAAAACAACACGCACCATACTGTTATCATCACCATAGCCATAAAGTAACTGTTCAAGAGGAATACTATTTAATGTTTTTTGGGCTAGAATTTTATGCTCTAGAGCATCCAATTTCGCTTTTGCTGACGTCACATCATCTGCCTTGGTTGATAAACGAAGGGTCACCTCACCTGTTTTCGCATACGGAGCAATCGTTGGGTCTGTTTGATTATCAATCAAATCTGTCAAAACGGTCACTAACTGGCTTTCACCAATACCAAAGAAACGCAACACACGTGAATAAAGCTGCTTATGGTCTCCAGACAATAAAGGTACTAAAGAATCCAATACCATTGATTTTAATTCACTCGGTGGTCCAGGGAGAACAACGTAGGTCACGCCATTTACTTCTAGCACGCCACCAACAGCCAAACCAGTGCTATTTTGCAACGGTATTGACCCTTCAATCAGCTGTGCTTGACGTTCGTTATTAGCCGTTCTAGCAAACTGCAGACGTGTCGCAAAAAATTCATCCAAACGCTTGTTAGCTTGTTCATCAAAGACTAAATCGCGTCCCAAATATTTTGCTAACGTTTGTTTTGTTAAATCGTCTTCTGTCGGACCAAGCCCTCCACATAAGACAACTAATTCACTTCGCTTGCTCGCTAAATCAATAACCGATAAAAGACGTTCTTCATTATCACCAACAGCTGTTTGAAAGAACACATCAATTCCTAACTTGGCAAATTCTTCCGATAAAAATTGAGCATTTGTATTTGTGATTTGTCCTGTTAGAATTTCTGTTCCCACAGCAATGATTTCAGCTTTCATGATTGCCACCTACTTATCTATTCGTAATTTAGTTTTATTCTATCAAAAAAAGCAACAAATTTGCTGCTTTTTGCTACAAAGTCAGAGTTTAATGAGAAAATATTAGTTTAATATGTTGTCAACTTACTTTACTACTTTGTCAACTTAGGCTGTTTTCTTAACCAGATAATGACTAGTAAAAATTTGTAGCGTTTAGTAACACAAATTTTTTAGGAGATTAGGATATGCGTTAGGATTTTGGAAAAGTTTATAAGGATATTCGGCAATCAAAGGGGTTAACACAGGAAGAAATTTGTGGTGACATGCTTGCCCGTTCTACTCTAGCCCGTATCGAAAGCGATCAAGTTATCCCTAAATTTGATACTTTCATTTTTCTTCTCCAGCAAATCAACATGAGCTTGGAAGAATTTGAATACATTTGCAACGTCTATCAGCCAAGTGAACGTCAAAAATTATTAAATATCGCTAATAACAATCTATCAATTACCGACAACACCGAACTCTTATCTCTCAAACAACAATGTCAAGAATATCTTCAAACACACCATGACATACCGATTCAACAACTTCTTGATAAACTAACTGTTACTATCCACGTAAGAGAATTTGGTGGGGAATCAAAAGATACTGCCTTTTAAGAAACAACTCAGAAAATTTGGCATTATCTTGAAAAACAAAACACTTGGTATCAGAATGATTTCAAATTACTATTAACAATTCTTTACCATTTTCCATTAGAGACTCTGAAAACAATCACTCCCCAGATTTTAACTAACTTAGTCAAAAACGCCGAGCTTTACAACATCAAGCCGTTGCAATTGACCTTGTTAACCAATCTCGCGAGCATTTATCTGGACAATCATCAATCCAAAGAATGTGAAACATTTTCTCTAGAATCCCTCAAACTTGCTAAGGAATTAAAACGCTACGACTTTTTAGGAATTGCGCAAGTCCGCCTTGGCATTTGTCGTGATGATAATAGCTTAATTGATAAAGGAATATCTCTGCTGCGCTTAACCGAAGAAGAAAAGATTTTTGAAGCACTTGAAAAAGAAGTAGCAAAGTACAGGCAAATTTAAGCATACAAAAGCACTCCCTAACTGATAAGTTGAGGAGTGTTTCATATGAAACAATAGTCAAAAAAGTTTTAAATTAAGCTTTCATCAACAATTTAAGGCTTGATTTGATGTATTGTTCTGCTGTTTCATTTGTTCCTTCAAAGAACTTACGAATTTTCTTGAGCTCTGCAGCTTTATAGCCAAGTGCCAAAAGAGCTTCCATAGCTTCCTCAAGCTGCTCGTTTGTAGTTGTTTTTGTCTGAGAAGCTTTGCCATTTTCCACCGAAACATCGACAAATTTTCCTGCCAAATCCAAGACCATTTGTTGAGCTGTCTTTTTTCCAATTTTTGGAAATTTCATCAAATACTTGATATCACTAGTGTCAATCGCATTGACAAGCCCTTCATTATCATCGACCGCAATAATCGCTAGCGCAGTTGTCGGACCAATCCCAGAAACTGAAATCAAGTTAAGAAAAACAGCTTTTTCATCTTCTGTGTGAAAACCAAATAACAATTGCGCATCTTCACGAATGACTTGGTGTAAATAAATCTGAACCTCTTGGTTGACAAAGTCTGAAAAACTGTATGGGTTAGCAACGTTGATAATATAACCCAGCCCTCCAGCCTCGACAACAATGTATTTGGCGGTAATTTTAGTTAATTTTCCTTTGATATAATCATACATCTTAGTATTTTCCTAACTCTCTTAAACTTGTGTGATTTTCTTGAATACGGCGGAACATTTTTTCCATGTCAGCTTTGGTAAAGTTGACAAGAACTGGACGTCCATGTGGACAGTTATAAGGATTCTTACATTGTGATAACTGAACCAAAAGATGTCGGGCGGAATAATCATCAAGAACATGATTTGCTTTGATTGAGCGTTTGCATGACATCATGATTGCCAATTCTGCACGATATTTCTTTACCGATACTTCATTTGTCAACAACAGCATATCACACATCTCATAAACAGCCGTCTCAATTTCCTCTTCTTTCATCCAAATTGGGTGTTCACGGAGAATAAAAGTGTTGTTTCCATATGGTTCTAAATAAATACCAACTTGATTTAACAGCTCCATTTTTTCTTGCAACTTAATAAAATCAGCTCCAGAAAACTCAAAAAGGTATGGCATGAGAAGCTGCTGTAAAGAGCTATCAACGTCGCCGATTTTCTCACGATAATATTCATATTTAACACGTTCTTGAGCAGCGTGTTGGTCAATGATATAAAGCCCACCATTCCCCTGTGCAAAAAGATACGTTCCGTGCATTTGTCCGAAATAATCTAATTCTGGGAAAGTTGATGACTCCTCATTATCAAGACTTTCAATCATCTTATTGATTTTTGTCTTGTTTTTAAAATCGAGATTATCATGTTCATCATCTTGACTATCTACTTCGGAACGCTGCACATATTTCACTGACGTTTGTTGCTTGTCAACTTCCTTGACAGAGTTATCAATCTCATTGAATAACTGTACTGGTTGCTCTTCAACCGTATCTGACTTGACAAAGAAATCACGACGTTCTTTATCATAATAAAGATCTGTTTGTTTCAACGGCAGGCTCGTTTGCTCTGGTTTCGTAAGCCCACGTGTGCTTGATTTCGCCAGATTTTCTAGAGCATCAGGTATCAAATCTTGCTCACGCAAACTCTCTGCAATAGCAGAGCTGATTAAGCTCATCAGTTCTTTTTCCTTTGAAATACGAACTTCTTGCTTCGTTGGGTGAACATTGACATCAGCTAAATAAGGGTCGATTTGAATGTCGATAACAGCAATCGGAAAACGTCCCACCATCAATTTTGAACCATAACCGTCCAAAATCGCACGATTGAGCAAAAAATTTTTAATATAACGACCGTTAATCAAAATCGTAATATAGTTTCGGTTCGCTCGTGTCAATTCTGGCAGACTAATGTAACCAGACACTTCAAAATCGAGGTCAGCATTCGAAATCTCAATCATTTTTTTAGCCGTATTAAGCCCATAAATACCAGCAATTGCTTGTCGTAAATCACCAGTACCAGATGTTGTTGTCATTTGACGACCATCATTAATCAAGCTAAAAGCCACCTCTGGGTGCGCCAAGCTCAAACGATTCACCACATCAACAATATGAGCTAATTCGGATTGGAGACTTTTCATGTATTTAAGACGCGCTGGCGTATTATAAAAGAGATTTTCAACCGTAATTTTGGTACCAACAGGTGTAGAAATCGGTTCTTGTTTTTCAATTTCGCCACCTTTGGCTACTAGCAATGTTCCATAATTTTCATCTGCCGTTGCTGTTTTGACTGTAAAATGACTAATGGAGGCAATTGACGGAATCGCTTCGCCACGAAAACCTAACGTCCTAATGCGGAAAAGGTCAGCTTGATTTTTAATTTTACTTGTGGCATGGCGGTGCAGACTTAACGCAACATCATCTTGAGCAATTCCTTCGCCATTATCTGTCACTTGAATTTTCTTTAAACCAGCTTCTTCAATTTCAATGGTGATTTGGCTGCTCCCTGCATCAATCGAATTTTCCACCAATTCTTTGACAACGCTAGCCGGTCGTTCAATAACTTCACCCGCCGCAATTTGGTTAGCCAAAACCTCTGGCAACTCAATAATTTTACTCATGATTTATTTATTAGCAAGCCTTTTAAAGGCAGCCTTATTCCTTTCATTCTTGCTTGTTTATCTTCTATTATAACACAAACTAAACAATCTTCTTTAAGACCGCCTCTTATTGTTACAACATATTTTTTAATTCATAAATAATATTCATGGCTTGCATTGGTGTTAAATTCATCAAATTAACTTTTTTGAGTGCTTCAATCACTTCTTGGTTAGATGAGTCATCAGCAAATAAACTTAGTTGCTCTGCCACTGGTTCTGCTACTTCAGATTTTACAGTAATTGGCTCAGCTTCTACCTCAGGGGTCAATTGAAGCTGCGCAGCACCTGATTCTAAATTCGTCAAGATACTGTCCGCACGTTGTAATAATTCTTCTGGTAAACCAGCAATTTTTGCTACATGAATTCCGTAAGATTTGTCTGCTGGACCTTCTGCAATTTTATGAAGAAAAGTCACATCACCATTTTTCTCAAGGGTAGCAACGTGCACGTTGACAAGATGTGTCAAGTTTATTGACAAAGCTGTCAACTCATGATAATGGGTTGCAAACATGGTCTTAGCACCGATATGGTCATGAATATATTCAATGATTGATTGCGCCAAAGCCATACCGTCATAGGTTGCCGTTCCACGACCTAGCTCATCAAAAAGAATCAGGGATTGGGAACTTGCTCGTTTGATAGCTTGGTTAGCTTCCATCATTTCCACCATAAACGTTGACTGTCCTGAAATCAAATCATCTGCTGCACCAATACGCGTGAAAATCGCATCAAACACTGGTAAATTGACACTTTCAGCAGCTACGTAAGACCCCATTTGAGCCATAATAACTGTCAAGGCAAGTTGACGCATATAAGTTGATTTACCACTCATATTTGGACCGGTAATCAGCTGAATGTTGATATCGGCATCAAACGTAATCGTATTAGGAATATATTCTTGCGTTCCCATGACTTTTTCAACGACCGCATGACGACCTTTTTCAATTTTAATCTCATGGCTATCGTTGAATGCTGGACGAACATAATGATTATTTTCTGCAACAATAGCTAAACTTTGTAAGACGTCAACGGTTGAAATCGCCTTAGCCAAGTCTTGCAAACGTGTAATGTAACGCTCAACTTGTCCGCGAACGCACATGAAAACATCATATTCTAAGCTTGCTGATTGCTCACGCGCCTCCAACATCTCACCTTCAATTTTAGCCAATTCTGCCGTTCCGAAACGCTCTGAATTTTTCAACGTTGCCTTGCGGAAGAAATAATCTGGCACTAGAGAGAGATTGGAATTTGTCACATGGAAATAGTATCCGTCTTTTTTATTATAATCAATTTTTAGATTGGTAATCCCACTTGCAGCACGTTCCTTAGCTTCAATTTCTGCAATCCAGCTAGTCCCCTCGCGCATAACCTTACGGTATTTGTCCAAAGTCTCATCAAAGCCTGTACGGATAATGCTACCTTCTGTGATAACAGCAGGGGCATCTGGGTCAATAGCTGAGCGAATCAGCGATTCTAGCTCTGGCAAAGTGTCAATGCTGTTGACAAGCTTGTCAAGGTGAGGACTCTCAAACGATTCTAAAACCGCCTTAATCGTTGGCACTTGTGCTAAAGTATGACCGAGTTGTAATAAATCTTTTGGATTAGCTTTTCCAAATGACACACGACTCGCTAAACGTTCAATATCATAAACACCTTTGAGACTATCCGTCAAATCACTACGCTCAAAGAAATTATCTAGGAAAACTTGAACAATATTTTGGCGCTCTTCAATCTGTGCTTGGTTCACCAAAGGACGGTCAATCCAATTGCGCAATAGACGCATTCCCATAGCCGTTTTAGTTTCATCTAGTAACCAATAAAGGCTACCATGTTTTTTACTTGTTCGAGCATTTTCTAATAAATCCAAACTAGATTTTGTCGTGTAAGACATTTGCAAGTAATCTTTGATTTCATAATGAACCAATTTCTGCAAATGACTTAGCTCACGTTTTTGCGTTGTATGAACGTATTGTAGCAATTTCTCAGCTGCTGAAATTTCTAAGGCCGTTAAATCTAGGGCGATTAAATGCACATCTTCATAACGTTCTTGTTCAAACGATAAGAGTAAATTTAATTGTTTAACTAAGCTATGTTGCTCTGTTTCAGAAAGCTCATAACCAACAACGATTTCACGCGCTTTAAGGTTCAGAATTTCACTTCTAAGGCTTGTAAAATCAGAAAGACTTGTTGAGAAAAATTCACCTGTTGACACGTCCATATAGGCTAGCCCAAACGTTTTGCCGTCAGAATCGATAGCCAACAAGAAATTGTTAGCATTATCTGGTTTAGAGGAATCGACAGCCGTCCCTGGCGTAATCACTTGAACGACTTCACGTTTAACCACACCGACGGCTTGTTTTGGGTCTTCCATTTGCTCAGCAATTGCCACCTTGTAACCCATTTCCACTAATACATCAATGTATTGTTGCGCAGAATGATAAGGCACACCTGCCATTGGAATTGGGTTGTCAGCATTTTTATTACGACTAGTTAAACTAATCTCTAAAATCTGTGCAGCTTTAACCGCATCATCATAAAATAATTCATAAAAGTCTCCCATGCGGAAAAGTAAAAAAGCATCTGGATAATCTTTTTTTACGTCCAAATACTGTTGCATGCCTGGAGAAATTTTATCTTTTGTCATTATTAGTTAGCTCCTCGTTAATTTTCGTTTCCAAGTTTTTCGTGATGTATTGAACCAAATCACTAGCATCTTGCATCTTGTTACGATAATCTTTGACAATCGGGAGATCCGATAAGTCTTTTTGTAGCTGGTCAGCTTGTTTTCCTGCTGCTTTTTCAGCCACTAACTTGTCAATCTTGTGATAAAGCACAGCCTCCTGCTGATAAGCTTTCATATCGTCAACAAGACTGTCAAGTTCTGAAAAAGTTTTGATTTTTTGTTCTACTTTTTGAAATTCTTGCACACTATCGTGCTTTTGAATAGCTTGAACTAACTTGTCCACCGATTGGTCGTACTTACTCATAAGCTCGTTGATAAGTCTCTTTCAAATGCTTGGGCAGTCTCTTCATCTTTACAAATAACCAGCAAAGCATCCGCACCTGCCACCGTTCCAAGAATCTCTGGAATGTCGCTACTATCAATCAAGTTTGCCAAAACATCTGCTTCACCAAGATTAGTATGAAGAACAAGCATGAACCCAGCACGAGCAACTTTCAAAATATATGAGCGGATATTAGCACCAAAAGTTGTCTCTGATGTTTCTGATAAACTATAATAAAGCTTACCTGATGAATCACGTAATTTCAAAAGACCAATCTCACGAAGGTCACGTGACAAGGTTGCTTGAGTGACACTAATCCCTTCTTCTTGCAAATGACACTTGATTTCTTCTTGTGTTCCAATATGATCTGATTGAATCAAACGTTTGATTCGATTTTGACGTTCTATTTTATTCATATAACTTTCCCTTTGTGTATATTTATCCTTAAAATTATACCAAAAAAAAGAAAATTTTTCATCTCTCTTTTGCGCTCTTTTCCTTATGATAACTTATTTTTTACTGCTTCAAACGTTTTCTTTCAGCTAGTCTCGTTTATTTCTTATTTTTATGTTAAAATAATATGACTAACTAATTTAGGAGAAACTCATGGATACAAAACGTACAATTGCTGAACGCATTCAAAATATTGTTCCAGAATTAGACCAAGAACAAATTATTAATCTACTTGAAATTCCAAAAAATTCTGATATGGGTGACCTTGCTTTTCCTGCTTTCTCATTAGCAAAAATCCTTCGCAAAGCACCCCAAATGATTGCTGCTGATGTTGCCAAAAAAATGGATGCAACTGGCTTTGAAAAAATCGAATCTGTTGGTCCATACATCAACTTCTTCCTTGACAAAAAAAGCATTTCTGCTGATGTTTTAGGTCAAGTTATTGCAAACGGAAGCGACTATGCTAGTCAAGATTTAGGAGAAGGTCGCAACGTTGCTATCGATATGTCAAGCCCAAACATTGCTAAACCATTCTCAATTGGACACCTTCGTTCAACCGTTATCGGTGATAGCCTGGCTAATATTTTTGAAAAACTCGGCTATAAAGCTGTTAAAATCAATCACCTCGGTGACTGGGGTAAACAATTCGGTATGTTGATTGTTGCCTACAAAAAATGGGGTGCCGAAGAGGCCGTCAAAGCTCACCCAATCGACGAACTCTTAAAACTTTACGTTCGCATCAATGCCGAAGCTGAAACACAACCAGAACTTGACGAAGAAGCTCGCGAATGGTTCCGTAAATTGGAAGCTGGAGACGAAGAAGCTATTTCACTCTGGCAATGGTTCCGTGACGAAAGTCTTGTTGAATTCAACCGTCTTTACGATGAACTTGGTGTTTCTTTTGATAGCTTTAACGGGGAAGCATTCTACAACGATAAAATGGACGAAGTTGTCGATATCTTGACAGAAAAAAGACTTCTTGAAGAATCTCAAGGTGCTCAAGTCGTTAACCTTGAAAAATATGGCATCGAACACCCAGCTCTTATCAAAAAATCTGACGGCGCAACACTTTACATCACACGTGACTTGGCTGCCGCTCTTTATCGCAAACGTACTTACGACTTTGCCAAGGCCATTTACGTCGTTGGTGACGAACAATCTGCTCACTTCAAACAATTAAAAGCGGTCCTTAACGAAATGGGATTTGAATGGAATGAAGATATTACTCACGTTCCATTTGGACTTGTTACTAAAGAAGGTAAAAAACTGTCAACTCGTAAAGGTAATGTTATCCTTCTTGAACCAACAATTGCCGAAGCTGTCAAACGCGCTGAAGACCAAATCAATGCTAAAAACCCTAACCTTGCTGACAAGGAAGCAGTCGCTCACGCTGTTGGCGTCGGTGCTATCAAATTCTACGATTTGAAAACAGACCGTTTGAATGGCTATGACTTTGACCTTGATGCTATGGTATCATTTGAAGGTGAAACTGGACCTTACGTACAATATGCACACGCACGTATCCAATCTATTCTTCGTAAAGCTGAGTTTACACCAACTGTCAACCAAGTTTACAGTCTTGATGATGCTGAAAGCTGGGGAATTGTAAAACTTATCCAAGACTTCCCACGTATCATCAAACGTGCTGCAGACAACTTTGAACCTTCTATTGTTGCAAAATTTGCTATCAATCTAGCCCAAAGCTTCAACAAATACTATGCACACACACGTATCCTTGATGAAAGCCCAGAACGTGACAGCCGCCTAGCACTTAGCTACGCTACTGCAACTGTTCTAAAAGAAGCGCTTCGACTTCTCGGTGTTGAAGCACCAAACGAAATGTAATGATTTCTTTATAAAAGCAAAGACTATGAAGTAAAAAATGCAAATAAAATCAAACTTGAAATAAAACTTATCTTTTGATAAAAAATGAAATATGTAATAAAGGAGGTAGGAGAAAAAAATGAAAAAAGTTTTAACCATAATTGGAATAGTTGTAGTTATTTTAATTGGTATAGTTGCTGTTGTATTTAGTAATCTAAATAAAGAAAAAACATCTATATCAGCTAATACATTTAATACTACAATGTCAAGTAAAGGTTATGTGATGACAGATACTACAAGTCAATTTGCACAATATGGAGATTATATGACTAAATCTTATGCAGCTCAAAAATCAGGTTATCAAATAGAATTTTATGAATTATCTAGTATAGAAAATGCAATTAGTATGTATAATACTAATCAACAAAAATTCGAGTCACAAAAATCAAATAGATCTACTTCGTCAACAGCAAGTATGAAAAACTATTCAACATATTCATTAACAACAAATGGAAAATATAAATATCTTTCAAGAATTGACAATACTTTAATTTATATTGATGCAAGTGATGATTATAAAGATGCTATAAAGGATATCATAAAAGAACTTGGTTATTAATTAATAAAACGGAGGAATTTATTTTCTCTCCGTTTTTTTATGTTTAATATTTACATATTTTAGATATTATATAATAACCTAAACCTATCAATATAAACAATATCATCAAAATTATACCTAGAAATATATTTATAAAAATAGTAATTAATAATGAAACAATGACTGCTATTACACTATATATTGGTATAGATAATTTTAAAAAGTTTTTAAAAGCTTCTTTTGTAAAAGTTGCTTTTTTAGCTTCATCAAATCCGTTTTTAAAATCTTCAGTAACTCCATTCATTATCTGCTTAGCCTCTTCTTTTGAGTCAATTGTAACATCTTGTCCCTGTTTTTTTAATTCTTCTGCGACTGCATCAATATCTTTTTTTGACTTATTAAATACAAATAAAGACATAGCAATAAAACAAATAGACATAATCCACATTTTACATAGTAATAAAACAAATAGACATAATCCACATTTTACATAGTAATAAAATTATTCCAATTATAAAAAACAAACCACACATTCCATAAACAAAGGGTCTTGTTATTCTTGGGTCATTAGTACTATACGATACTATTGTTCTATTTCCTTTATGATATTTTCCATATGCATTTGGATTTACAGGTTCCATTATAGTATCTGACACAAATCCATCTTTAAGTGTTTGTTTAATTGTTTTCTCATCTATAAATTACTTGTTCATTAACGATTTCTGTTGCTCGATTGCAAATATTATTCATCTTTCGCACCCACAACATCATATTTCCTGCTTTGAGTTTGTCTGTAACTTGCTCCTGCTCGGCAAATGATTTTACTGTCTGTTCAAATAAATTCTCTGCCTGACGCTCAACATCGGCAAGGTAAATGTTGAGCTTATCTGATGTAAGAAGATTGCAATAAAGCATTCGATGATGTGATTTCGGATAGCGTTTGTGCCTTTGTCCCCACATTCCGATTTTGTTTTTGCCAGTGTTTCCAATCGTCAAACAAGGTAATAAATAATTACCATTAACTTTGTATCTTCCACCGTTTTCATCATAAATTGTTCCCCTATCAGAACCTCCTCGTATTTGGTAGGTTCATTATACTTGATATAAAATCCAAAGACGAATGTGCGGATTTCAGAAATAGAAAAAGGCTCTGACCTTTTACAGTCAAAGTCTTTCTCGGTTCTTTGCAATGCCCTATAAAGTTGTATTCTTATAAATTTTAAGTTACTTCCTTATGTGGTGTTATCAAAATTCACCTCTTCTTTTCGTTATTAATTACAATTTATCATAATTTTTTCGTCGAATTTTGAAATCAGATGACACAACCTCATCAACATCAATGATTGAGATAAAAGCATCTGGGTCTAAATCTGCCATAACGGCTTTAACATCACGGACTTCACTTGGATTTAAGACCACATACAAAATATTTTTTTCGTTTCCAGAGTAAGCCCCTTGGCCATTCAGATAAGTGACCCCTCGATTAATGCCATTAAGAATAGCTTGCGTAGCTTCTTCAGGTTTTTGTGTGATAATAATCATGCCACGCACTGTGTAACCACCATTTTGGACAATTGTCAGAACTTGACTGTAAACAAAGCTTGCTACCAAAGTGTAAAGCATATGTTGTAAATCAATGTAAACCAGCGACGCTGTGAGAACCACGGCATCGACAAAAAGCAACGTCTGACCAAGTTTGAAACCAAATTTTTCTTCGATAACGCCTCCGATAATATCTGTTCCGCCCGTTGTAGCGCCGTAACGAAAGACTAATCCACTACCGACACCAGAAAATAAACCAGCAACAACAGCAACCAACATCATATCATTTTCGAGAACAATCTGAACCGGCACACGTTGCCAAAACCAGATAAAGCATGACATCAAAACAGTGCCATAAATCGTTAGCGCTAGCGATTTTCGTCCAAAAATTCGCGCCCCTAGAATGAACAAAGGAACATTCAAAATAAGTGACGAATAAGCAGGGTTGATTCCGTAAAGAGCATGGGCAATCAAGGTTACACCCGCAACCCCACCTTCAGCAAGAGCATTTGCCATATTAAATTTGACAAAACCGAAAGCATAAATTGCTACACCTATGGCAATTAACACCAAACTTCTTATTTGTCCAAGCTTTTCACGAACCATGTCTCATACCTCCGAAACAAAATTTTCTGCATCTTGTAAATTATAACGCCATAAACAAAGAAGCTGAGAACTTCTCAACCTCTTAATCCTCAACAAAACATCCAATAATATGAACATTTTCAGCAACTGAAACAAAGGCATTTGGGTCAGTTTTTTTCATCAGATACTTAAAGTCATTATATTCTTCACGAGTAATAATAGCCAACAAAATTGCTTTTTTCTCATGATTATAAGTTCCTTCGGCATCGTTGATTTGTGTCACTCCACGGTGTAATTTGGTGTGAATCATCGCAATTACCTTTTCAGGACGATTGGTCACAATCGTTGCTTGCATTTTCTTCTGCTTAGTAAAAATAGCATTTGTCACACGGCTAGAGACAAAGATAGTCACCATAGAATAAAGGGCATATTGCCAACCAAATAAAATGCCAGCAAAAATCATGATAGCACCATTAACCGTGAGAGAAATGCTTCCCACATCACGGCCTGTCCTTTTCCGAATGGTCAAACTAATGATATCAGTACCACCACTTGAAATACAAGATTTTAAACTAAAGCCAACACCAGTCCCCATGACCAAACCACCAAAAATGGCATTAACCAGGGGATCAGTCGTCAGAGTAATTTCAGGAACAATTTGAATAAAGAAAGAACTCATCGAAACTGTAATGAGTGTAAAAACAGTGAATTTATGTCCGATTTTATACCAAGCTAAAACGAGCAACGGCACATTAATCGCATAAAAAATAACTGAAATTGGTAACCTAAAGCCAATTAAACGCTCACTAATCGCCGATAAAACCTGTGCAAAACCAGTTGCACCACTTGAATAAACGTGTCCTGGTTGGAAGAAGAAATTAACCGCAATTGCCGATAGCAAACCATAAAAAAGAGAAGCGGAAACTTTTTCCGCATACTTCTCTCTTGAAATGCTCTGCATTGTCTTTAACAGACCATATCTTTCTGCCCAACGGCTAACAATAAACTTTGTTTTCTTTTTCAAAGATGTTTTCTTAATTATTGTTTTCGATTGCCAAAGCCAATTCATCTAATTGTTTATCTGAAACAAGACTTGGCGCTTGTGTCATTGGATCCGCAGCTTTATTATTTTTAGGGAATGCAATAACTTCACGAATGTTATCTTCACCAGCAAGAAGCATAACGAAGCGGTCAAGACCGATAGCAAGTCCACCATGTGGTGGGAAACCGTAGTTCATAGCTTCTAACAAGAAACCAAATTGGTCATTTGTTTCTTCTGCTGTAAAGCCAAGCGCTTTAAACATACGTTCTTGCAATTCTTTTTGGTTGATACGCAAGCTACCGCCCCCAAGTTCATAACCGTTAAGAATGATATCGTAAGCAACTGCACGTACTTTAGCAAGGTCACCTTCTAATTCATGAGCGGATTCTTCAGTTGGCAATGTGAATGGGTGGTGAGCAGACATGTAACGTCCTTCTTCTTCAGACCATTCAAACATTGGCCAATCAACAACCCAAAGGAAATTAAATTTAGAGTTGTCAACCATATCAAGTTCTTTAGCGATACGAGTACGAAGAGCACCAAGAGTATTATTAGCAACTTCAAGAGTATCGGCAACAAAAAGAACCAAATCATTTTCTTCGAGTTGTAAACTTACTGTCAACTTATCTTCGATAGTTGTTAAGAATTTAGCAACCGGTCCAGTAATCACACCATCAGTAAATTTGACCCATGCAAGACCTTTGGCACCAAATTGTTTTGCAAATTCTGTTAATTTATCAATGTTTTTACGTGAGTATTTATCTGCATTCCCCTTAACAACAATAGCTTTTACAACTGGAGCTTGTGAGAACACTTTGAAATCAACATCCTTGACAACTTCTGTCAAGTCTTGTAAAAGCATTTCAAAACGAGTATCAGGTTTGTCTGAACCGTAGTTGTTCATTGCATCGTCATAAGACATACGCGGGAATGGCAATGTGACATCAATTCCTTTTGTATCTTTCATGACTTTAGCGATCATTCCTTCAGTGATATCTTGGATATCTTGGTCTGACAAGAATGATGTTTCCATATCAACCTGTGTAAACTCAGGTTGACGATCACCACGCAAATCTTCATCACGGAAACATTTAACGATTTGGTAGTAACGATCAAAACCAGCATTCATCAACAATTGTTTTGTGATTTGTGGACTTTGTGGCAAAGCGTAAAAGTGACCTTGGCTCACACGACTTGGTACCAAGTAGTCACGCGCACCCTCTGGAGTTGATTTTGTCAACATTGGTGTTTCAACATCAATGAATTCTAACTCATCCAAATAGTTACGGATTGAGTGAGTAACTTTTGCACGTAATTTAAAGTTGTTAAGCATTTTTGGACGACGAAGATCCAAATAACGGTAACGAAGACGGTTATCATCGCTAACTTCCACATCATCTTTGATTTCAAATGGTGTTGTTTTAGCGGTGTTCAAAACTGTCAATGCTGATACTTTCAATTCAACAGCACCAGTTGGCAAGTTAGTGTTTTCTTGTTCACGTTGTGCAACGACACCAGTTACTTCGATAACGAATTCGTTACGAAGACTTTCTGCAGTTGCCATAACATCACTTGAAACTTTCTCCGGGTTGATGACTAATTGCATGATACCTTCGCGGTCACGAAGATCGATGAAAATAAGTCCACCTAGATCACGACGACGTCCGACCCAACCTTTTAGAGTAATTTCTTGGCCAATGTGTTCGCTGCGAACACGACCAGCATACATTGTACGTTTCATTTGATATGATTCTCCGTTTTAAATTTATTCATTCCCACCTATTATAGCAAAAAGCACGTAAAAACCCCACCCATGTGGGGGAGTTTTTTAATTTTTTTGAGAAATAGCAAGAATTTGAAAGGTTCAAAATGGTATAAAACTCCTATTTGAGATGTCTTTTTGTTACCACACTCCAAAATTTAGTAAACTTTCAAATTCCTTTTAACCAAATCATAACATTTAATCAGTAAAGGATAGATAGCATAGAATAGCAATCCATCACCTATCAATACCAAAATATTTAACGGAGCTTCTTTAAGATAATCTAGTGGATAGGTGTTATATGAATCATAAACTATTTTTGTTGATATTGTAGGAGATAAGCTACAACAACTGCTACGATTTCTATCACACTCCCTATCACAAGACTAATTACTCTCGCTTTAGGAAGTACGCTTTCTTCTGTAACTAAAGTTTACAATATAAAACAACCAGTTAATGAACTGTGAGTACACAATTATTAGCTAGTTGTTGTCGTTTAATCTAATTTATTCAATACTTCAGCGAAGTTGTTTGTAATTTCGTCAAAGCTTACGGTCACTTCTTCGCGAGTTTTATTATTTTTCACAGCTACTTGACCTGCTTCAATTTCACTTTCGCCTAAAGTGATAATTGTTTTAGCATTAAAGACGTCTGCTGATTTGAATTGCGCTTTGATTTTACGTCCAAGGTAGTCACGTTCTGCTGAGAAACCTTGGTTGCGGATGGCTTGAACAAGTTCCAACGCTTTAAGGTTTGCACCCTGTTCCAAAACAGCAATGTAAACGTCCATTTCTTTTTCAACTGGTAATTCAATACCTTGTTTGTCCAAGATAAGAAGCAAACGTTCAATACCAAGTGCAAAACCAAATCCTGGTGTTTCTGGTCCGTCAAAGTATTCAACGAGACTGTCATAGCGACCACCAGCACAAATTGTCAATTCAGATTTATCAACAGTTGTGATGAATTCAAAGATAGTGTGGTTATAGTAATCAAGACCACGAACCATGTTTGTATCAATGACATATGGGATATTGAGAGTTTCAAGCATACTACGCACAGCATCAAAATGAGCTTGGCTTTCGTCATCAAGATAATCAAGGATTGATGGTGCGTTTTCAACAGCAATCTTGTCTTCTTTTTCTTTTGAATCAAGGACACGAAGTGGGTTTTCATCTAAACGACGTTGACTGTCTTTTGACAATTGCTCACGCATTGGCGTAAGGTAATCAATCAAAGCTTGACGATATGCCGCACGGCTAGCTGCACTTCCCAAAGTATTCAAATGAAGCGTAACATCTTTAATGCCCAGCGTTTGGAACAATTGGTAAGCCATCGTGATTGTTTCAACGTCTGTGGCAGGATTTGCTGAACCGAAACACTCAACACCAACTTGATGGAATTCACGCAAACGCCCAGCTTGTGGACGTTCGTAGCGGAACATTGAGCCGATGTAGTACATCTTAACTGGCTTTTGAACTTCTGGTGCAAATAATTTATTTTCCACAAAAGAACGCACAACAGGAGCTGTACCTTCTGGACGCAAAGTAATATGGCGGTCACCTTTATCGTGGAAATCATACATTTCTTTTGTCACGATGTCCGTTGTGTCACCAACAGAACGGCTGATAACCTCATAATGTTCAAACATTGGTGTACGAATTTCGCTGTAATTGTATTTTTTAAATGTTTCACGCGCAACAGCTTCCACGTATTGCCACTTAGCACTTTCGCTAGGTAAAATATCCTGTGTTCCTTTAGGTTTTTGTAATTTCATAAATTTAAGACATATGGCACCAAATTTAAACAAATTTAGCCCCTAATTCCTTTCTACTATTGTAGCGATTCAATCATTTCTATTTTATCACAAAAACAAGTTATGCAGAAGAATAGTCTGTTCTTTTTTAGGATTTTCTTATGAATTATTCCTTGATGACTTTCGTTTTTAACTAGCAGCCAAGCATTAGTAACCACATTCGCACCTATTTATATTTTTTTGTCAAGTAACTTTACTTTACAAAAAAGATATGTTATTATGTTAAAGTTGATTAAAAATCAAAAACAAAAAAATATTATCGGAGGAAATAAAACATGGCAGTACCTGCACGTCACACTTCAAAAGCGAAGAAAAACAAACGTCGTACACACTACAAATTGACTGCTCCATCAGTTAAATTTGACGAAACTACTGGAGATTACTCACGTTCTCACCGTGTATCACTTAAAGGATACTACAAAGGACGTAAAATCGCTAAAGCAGCTAAATAATAGAAGGGAGATACCATGCGCGTAAATATTACACTTGAACACAAAGAATCTGGTGAACGCTTGTACCTTACTTCAAAAAACAAACGTAACACTCCAGACCGTCTTCAATTGAAAAAATACTCACCAAAATTGCGTAAACACGTAATCTTTACTGAAGTTAAGTAGACATTCAATACACGTCAATTTAGACGAAAAATATTGATTTTAAGCGATTTTTAAAATTTTGAATTCCAATATATTGCATTAAAAATCAATTGAATCTCTACCTTTTTCTCTACCTTTTAGGAAGAAAATTGAATCGGATAATAACAAAAAGTACTCTAGTTCAGTTAGAGTACTTTTTAAATATTGTGAAAAATCAAACTCCGTTTTTCAACCACCTTCTTGTGAAATTTTTTATATATATAATTTATAATGAATAATACAAGAATATAAGGTAATATAACATAAAATGGTGAGAAATTTTGAATAATTCCCTTAGCCATAGCATCACTAACTTCATCATACAGTGAGTTAGAAGCATCAAAAATGGCTACATATTTAAATATACCCCCTACTGCAACTAGAATAATTGATGTAATCCAGTAAGCTAATGAAACCCCTATTGAAACAAGCATATTCGAAAAAATAACACTAATTGTACCAACAATTAAAAGATACTGTAATACAATTATAGAAAAAGCTATTGTTGAGAATAGGAAATAGAAATTTGAAAATCCTAATATAAGACAAACAATAATATTTGCAAAAATTATTGATACTACAAATTCAATAAACAGCACAAAAAGCTTACTGTAAAAATATTGCACTAATTGATAACCTGAAAAATAATTCCACAAGATAGTTTTTTCAGAATAGTCCTTATTAAAAAAATAGACAACAACAAAACCAAATATTAGAAATCCAAATTGTGTAAATACTGTATACGTACTAAAATAAAAATCCCCTACCCCTAAAGTGTTAACTTTATCAATTCCAACAGGTAAAATATACCCCAAAACATAAGATAGCATTACTGTTGATACAATATAAAAAAGTGTTCTATTCCTTATTGACTTACGCAATTCCAATTTAAACATATTACTATTCTCCCAAATACCAACTAATTGCCTTATCCAATGAATCAACCTTATTAAGCTTAGCATTATCAATTACTAGATAATTCCCTTCAAGTTCCCTAATATCACTTATATCATGTGATATATTAATAATTATTTTCCTAGGATTATTAATAATATAATTTTTAAAAAAAGTATGTATCTCATCAACTGTTTTTTTATCTAAAGCATTTGTAATTTCATCAAAAATAACAATATCCTTATCTAAAGAGAGAAGTACATATAATTTTACTTTTTGTTTTTGACCATCACTTAAATATCTCAGTTTGACATAAACGTCAATAGACTCTATATTTAATAAATTATATATTTCACTAGATAATTTCCATGGAACTGTATTTTGCAAATCTAATATAGTCAATTCGCTAGGAATATTTGAGTAACTAGATATAATTAAAGTTTTTTCAGAAATATCACTTGGAAAGCACTTACTACTATTTAGTATAAAATCCTTTGCGAGTTGGGCTTTGCCAGTTGAACGAGAAAGAATATTGCCGTCTTTATCAAATTGATAGCCTCCCCACATATGTTGGTCAACTATTCCTACTTTTTTTGATTCAACTTCAATCAATGTTCCAACTTGTTTTTTATGTTCAGAATAGCCAATAGGTACAAGGTCTTTCGTATCAATAAAGTTAAAAAATCTTTCCGGCATTGGTCAATTTATCTGCGTTTTTTTGTTGGTGCTTATTTAAAATACTGTAAATATTGGGACCCTGATAGACATAAACACCATCTACTCGTTCGTGAAATTCTTCTGGTAAATCAGAAATCGCATATTGTCCGTCCATTGCACCTAAAGAATGACCATAAACAGAAACCAACGCATTGGGATAGGTTCTCATTGTTTTTTGTAAAGTATCGGCAGAAGATTGTAGTTGAGGCATAGTAGCTGCCCCTCCGTTAGAGAGTATTTGTAAAGCGGTTGGAATGTCATTCATTACCCAATCTGCACGTACGTCCCAAAAAGTAGGGTTTTTAGGGTCGAATAAATTATCTACACTAGGAGCGGTTGACCCACGATAAAGCACAGTTACTTCTTTCACTGTTTCTCGTTCAGTAAGCGGCGCATTAGGAGAAACATAATGGTCAGTGATTACGAATGATTGTTCGCCGGAAATTTTATTGAATGTTTGAGAGACATAACCGATTGTTTTAGAATCGTTTTTAATCGTTACAGTGTCGCCCTTTTTCCAATTTTTATATTCATTTTGTGCTATTTCTACACGCTCTTTTCCGGAATAAACTTTATTACTCATTGCCATACCTCTCCTTTAATTTTGTGTCTAATTTACTTGAATATCCTCCGCCACCACCTGTGAGTTCATTATCCCATTTGTTTAAGCTTGAATACACATATAGTTCTTCGTCATTGTTAACATATAAAGTTACATCAATTCCTCCCATAGGATTGTGTTTAATACTGTCATAGTCAATTTTATACGACTGAATTACTCCTTCAGGAGTTAAGGCATTAGGGTCTAAATTTCGTAATCCTTCTTCAAATATTTTTTTGGCTTCGTCACTTTTGACAACTGTGACCATTTCTTTCTGTAATAGTTTGTTATCCATATAAAGTTTTCCTCCTAAGATTATGCTTAATGCAATAAAGAGATAGAAAAACAGCTTTCTTTTTTTCATTCCTTTTCTCCTTTTTTCTCTTTTCGTTTAGTATATAAAAAAGTGGAAAAATTGACAAATACGTTATTTTAATATCTAGTTAACATAATGTACACTATGCCAAGTAGCCCCTCTACCAATGGATAGAGACGCTCACTTTGTGATTTTTAATTGGTCTAGCTAAAAGCAACTTTCTAAAGCTTGATTTTTCGCGGTTATCTATATCTAATTCTTTGTGCATTTTTATCTGTACTATACTTGTCATCTACCACAAAGCGATAGCTTGAATGGACTACCTCAAAATAGATGTCTTTAAGTGTTTTTTTAGTTGCCATGATTTTCGCAAATTCATTTGCTCGCTTGCCAAACAATCGTAATTCAGACCGTATCCATATCTCTTTATTTTGTAATGATTGCCCTTGTTCTCTACGCTCCAGCAACTTATTGTAGATACCTAATTGTTGCCCATCGCTACCTTTCGCACCAATATTGACAAAATAATAGTAATAAGTGACATCGTTTCCTCAATCTAAATAGCAAATTAATTATTTACATCACTGTAAATATATTGTAAAGAAAGGCTGTCTTAATCAGCATTCTCTAGTTAACTCATTAAGTGTATAAAAGTTTCCTTCGTTTTTCAAATAATCTGATTTTAAAAACCGAGAACATTGTTCACATCAAAAAAAGATTGAAGAGATTGTCCAAAATGAACGTTTTCCTCAATCTAGTAATCTTATTTTTCTGTTTTTGGTTGTCTGTAAATGATAAGTCCAAGTACCATGAAAGCAACAAGGAATGCTGAAAGAACACCAACTTGTGTACCAATTGAACCTGTCATCGAAATGGTTTGACGTAAACCTGTTACAATGTAACTCATTGGCATATATGGGTGAACAACTTGGAAGAACTTAGGACTAAGCTCGATTGGATATGAACCACCTACGGAACCGACTTGAAGCAGTAGCATAATAAGTGATAGGAATGAGCCATAACGATTATCCCAACCAACTAGAGCCGTTACAAGAGCCATTAACGTCCAACCACCTAAGATGATAAGGAGGATTGTTTTCCATTCGTAATTAGCCTCAAAGCCAAGGAATTGAATAGCACCATACAATACTAATGAACCAACCGTTGAAATCAATCCATTAATAAAGAGTTTTTGTTTTGCCCATTCAAAACGATTTTTCACAGGATGTCCTGACAATGAGCTTGCAAAGATAACGTTCGTTGAAAGGGCAACTACCATAAGTGATACTGCAATCATGTAAGGTGCCATACCAATACCATTTACTTTCACGCTATCATTATCTGTTTCTTTTGTTGATACAGGGTTAGAAACCAATTTAGCATTCTTATTTGTTACAGAAACGAGTGATAATTGGTCACTCGCCTCTGAAAGTGATGATGTCAATGTTGAAATACCACTTGTCAAGGTTGTCAAGCCACTTGTCAACGTATCACTACCAGCAGCTAACTGACTTGAACCAGAGGCCAATTCTTCCGCACCAGATTGCAATTGAGAAGCTCCACTTGTCAACTGAGTATTGCTAGCAGCCAATTGATTAGCTCCAGAAGCCGCTTGGGAAACACCACTTGTATAAGTTGTTACCCCTGTCAACAATTCGCTTGCGCCACTACTTAGTTTAGTATTAAGTGTTGAGATTCCTGAAGCAATTTGACTACTTCCAGGGGCAATTTGTGTTGTAGCAGCTGTATTAACCTGATTTAAACCAGTAGATAATGTTGTCAAGGCTGTAACAGCACCAGGTAATGCTACATTTGACTGATTTGCAATTTGGGAAACTCCCATTTGTAACTCAGTTACCTTACTTGATAAAGATGATAACTCTGTTAAAGCAGTTTCCATTGTTTGAACATCTGTTAAAATTTGCTGTGCTTGTTGACTGACACTATTTCCTGAAGTATTTAATGCATTAACTAACTCAGCTTGTTGTGTTGCATCTAAACTTTGGTAAGTAGCTGTTTCTTGAATAGCAGTCAATCTGGCTGAACTATCCTTTTCTTCTGCCTCCAAAATTCCCTTAGCTTGTGCAGCAATATCACTTAAAGCAGTCGAAATTTTTGTAGCATCAACTTTAGTAGAAATCTCAGAAACTGAAGCGTTTAATTGTTGAATTCCAGCATTTAATTGTGGTAAACCTGAAATTAATGACTGAATATTTGTAGATTCTTCTGCTGAAAGTGTTGTCGCTGTTGCTAACTTCTGTAAACCATCGGTTAAACTATTAGCACCATCAACTAATTGTTGTACTTGTGCAGAACTTTCTTTTAGTTGAGCTACACCACTTACAAGTGCTGCTGAATTACTATCTAATTCATTTGCTCCACTCGCCAAACTTGACACGCCGTTTGTATAAGTTGTCAAGCCGCTTGAAAGTGTCGCTGTTCCGTCTGCTAAAGTTTGGCTGCCTGATGCTGCTGTGTTGAGATTATCTGTAATGGTTTGACTGCCAGATTCAAGTTGTTGGCTTCCTGAGAGCAACTCTTTACCACCGTCACTTGCTTCTTGTAAACCATCTTGTAAACTAGACATGCTCTTGAATACAGCTTTTGTATAAGTTTCTGTGATATTTTCAGAAACAGTATCTTTAAGCTTGGTCATCGCAGATTCGCTCATTTTAGAAGCGACAAAGCTACGTCCAGCTGTTGTTTGATAATTAATTGTCAATTTTTCAGGGTCATCTGTCAAAAGGCTGGCTGCCTTTTCAGACAAATCCTCTGGTAATGTGATAACCATATAGTAATCACCATTTTCCAGACCCTCTTCTGCTTTTTCTGCGCTAACAAAGTGATAATCTAAGGCTTTATTTTTAGACATACTGTCCACCATATTATCACCGATTGATAGCGTTTGGTCATTTAAAGTTGATGACTTATCTTGATTGACAACTGCTACTGGCAAATCATCAACATTTCCGTAAGGGTCCCACATAGAACCCAAGAAAGATAAGTTATAAAGTGCTGGAATAAGAGCAACACCAATCATTGTTACCCAAAGTTTTGGGCTTTTTATAAGTGCTTTTAATTCTTCTAACATATTTTCTCCTAATTTGGACATAGTGTTCAAAAATTATGATAAAATATATTATACAGAGATATAAAATAATTTCAAGACAAAAGAAGGGGTTTTTGGACACTCTGTCTAAAAGTGTTCAAAAGATTTTTATTATGGCAAATGATAATCGCAGAGCTAACACCAAAAAAGCCATTCAAGAAGCTATGGTCGCCCTTTTAAAGACAGAGAGTTTTGACGACATTACCACCATCAAAATTGCTAAAGAAGCTGGCATTAGCCGTTCAAGTTTCTACACACATTATAAGGATAAATTTGAATTGATTGATTCCTGTCAACAAACCCTTTTCAATCAAGTTGAATATATTTTTGAAAAACACGAAGGCAATAAAGAACAAGCGTTTTTAGAGATTTTTGAATTTCTAAAACGTGAGCAATTGCTATCTGCCTTAATTTCGGCGAATGGCACGCGGGAATTTCAAGCTTTTATTGTTAATAAGGTGCTCATCTTTATCAATACTGATTTTCAAAATCGTTTTGGGCGTGAGGAACTTTCCCCTGTCGAAAAAGAATACAGCAGTATCTACTTTGCCTACGCCTTTTTTGGCCTCTGCCAATCTTGGATAGCTAATGGCAAAAAAGAATCTCCTCGCCAAATGACTAACCTCATTTTAAAACTTTTACCACTATCACTATAACCACCCATTCTTAAAGTCGCCTTTTGGCGACTCTGAATGTAGCCAAACTTACTTTTAACTCAAAATAAGTTGCAAACAATTGTTGTCTCACTGTTCGATTTCAGGATTATTTGCAAACAAAGTGAGCGCAAAAACGATACCTCGTTTCTCCTACATTTCGGAAGCTTTGAGAATTCCTTGGATTCCTTCAATAGTCCACTGGATGGTTTGAGGTCTGAGCCTAGAAATAAAAAAGCGAGGAACCTAAGGGAAGTATCAAAAAAGACTTTTCTATTATAAAAAAATCATAACCACCCGTGAAAACGGGTGGCTTGTACACCGGCTATAAGCCGTTAATCTCCAGCAGCGTCTAAATCCTCCATCTGAAAATGGTTCTTCATACTCTTTTACACTTAACTTATCCAAAGCTATGTCATCTTTCTCCTGTTCGCAAATATACTTCGCTACGATTCGTTCGTTTAATCCAACAGCACTTACGTAATAGCCCCTAGCCCAAAACTTGCGATTTCCATATTTATATTTTAAATTTGCGTGCTTATCAAATATCATCAAAGCACTTTTACTTTTTAAATATCCCATAAGATCCGAAATCGCAAGTTTCGGTGGAATTAAAACAAGCATATGAACATGATCTGACATCATATGTCCTTCTATTATCTCAACTCCTTTATATTAACATAGGTGACGGAAAATACCTATTAAGTCTTGTCAGCCACCAGCTTAGCTGGTGGTTTTCTTGTTTTTCTCTTCGAGAAAAACTGACTTGAAGCCATAAAAAAAACACGGCAAAGACCGTGGTTTTAAATACTTCAATAAACTGAGAATTAAAGCATTTTGTTGTAGTATTCAACGATAAGTGCTTCGTTGATTTCTGGGTTGATTTCGTCGCGTTCTGGAAGACGAGTCAATGAACCTTCAAGTTTTTCAGCGTCAAATGATACGAATGCTGGACGTCCAAGAGTAGCTTCAACAGCTTCAAGGATAGCAGGTACTTTAGCTGATTTTTCGCGAACTGAGATAACTTGACCTGGAGTTACGCGGTATGAAGGGATATCAACACGTTTACCGTCAACAAGGATGTGACCGTGGTTAACAAATTGACGAGCTTGACGACGAGTAGTTGCAAGACCTAAACGGTAAACAACGTTGTCAAGACGACGTTCCAAAAGAACCATAAAGTTGAAACCAAGAGTTCCACCTTTAATCTTAGTAGCTTGTACGAACAAGTTACGGAATTGTTTTTCACCTACACCGTAAGTGAAACGAAGTTTTTGTTTTTCAGCCAATTGCAAACCATATTCGGAAAGTTTGCTACGGTTGTTAGGACCGTGTTGACCTGGCACGTAGTTACGACGTGCTAATTCTTTACCTGTACCTGTAAGAGACAAGCCAAGGCGACGTGATTGTTTCCATGATGGACCTGTATAACGTGACATTAAAAATGTCCTCCTATAAAATAAAAATTTTGTAGGAAATAACAAATTAGAGAATCCTGATTCGTGCAGTTGACTTTCATCTAAACAGCCAAGATTACTTTTCCGACTTCTAGGAGCTTTTCTAATAAGAAGAAAAACTGTAGAAGAGCCAACTGTTGACGAGCTTCATACTCTCCTGCTATTATTTCACACAAAGATTAGTTTAACATAAAAAAAAGGCGTTGTAAAGCCTTTTTATCTACTATTGCTGATAATTCTAATCAAGGATTAATCAAAATAGCGAATCAATGTTTTTTCAGTTAAAATATCTGAATAAGTGTATGATTCAACATAGGAATTGTTGATTGCTCCTGGAACATCTGAATTTTCATTGTATTCAACGATAAATAATGAAGGGTAAACTTCAGTCAAACGACCAACTTTATTTTTTTCACGTTTACGACCATTTTCAAGTGTCAATTCAACAAGTTGACCTTCATGGGCTTTAATATCTTCTTTGATTTTTTTCATTTTTGCTACATCTGCAAATGCATCACTCATCTTCTACTTTGCTCCTTAATAAAGTAATTTTATATTTATCAACGCTCTTCAAACTGCGCTATACTAGAAAATTTATTGTATTCTTTTTGGAAGATTAATTTCACTGTGCCACGCGCTCCTGAACGGTTCTTCTCCAAGATAACTTCGATAGTATTGTCTTCGACAGCGTCATCATTTTCTTCACCCTCACGACGATAATAATCATCACGATACAAGAAGGCAACGATATCCGCATCTTGCTCGATAGAACCTGATTCACGAATATCTGACAACACAGGACGTTTATCCTGACGTTGTTCAACACCACGAGACAGCTGACTAAGTGCGATAACAGGGACTTTCAGCTCTTTTGCTAAAATTTTCAATTGACGTGAAATATCAGAAACCTCCTGTTGTCGGTTTTCTGGACGTGTTCCTGTAATCAACTGTAAATAGTCAATGACAATCAAGCCAAGACCACCCTCAACTTCTTGAGACAGCTTACGTGCTCGTGCACGAATTTCAGTGATTTTAATCCCTGGTGTATCATCAATATAAATCGGTGCTTCTGCTAAAGCACCTTGGGCAATGGTAATGTTGTTCCATTCTTGGTCGGTCAATTGACCTGTTCGAAGGTGGTGAGAATCAACCATTCCCTCAGCAGCCAACATACGGTCAACCAAACTTTCAGCACCCATTTCCAGAGAGAAAATAGCGACTGGTTTATTTTGTTTAGTCCCAACATTTTGAGCAATGTTCAAAACAAAAGCAGTTTTCCCGACGGCTGGACGTGCAGCAAGGATAATCAATTGATCAGGGTGTAAACCTGTTGTAATCTTATCCAAATCACGAAAACCAGTCGACAATCCAGTAACATCACTTGTCTGACGAGAACGGATTTCCAAATTTTCATAGTTGACCTTCAAAACATCTGAAATCTTACGAAAACCACTGCGATTGCTATGTTCATTAATCTCAACAAGGGCTTTTTCTGCCCCCGCAATAACGTCTTCAGAATCCGTAGCACCTTCATAGGCAAGGTTTACAGTCTCTGTCAACCTAGAGATGATATTACGCAGCATCGCCTTTTCAGCGACAATTTTAGCATAATATTCTGCATTGGCACTCGTAGGAACGCTATTGACAAGTTCGACAATGTAAGACAAGCCACCAATGTTTTGTAAATCCCCTTGGTCATCAAGAATTGTTCTAACTGTTGTGGCATCAATAGCCTCATTACGATCGCTAAGTGTAATCATTGCCTTAAAAATAACTCTATGAGAATACTTATAGAAATCATCTGAGCTAATGTATTCACGGACAGTAATAAGCTTATCTGGCGAGATAAAAATCGAACCTAAGACAGACTGCTCTGCTAATAAATCTTGTGGCTGAACTCTCAATTCTAACTCTTCTGCCAAATTCTTCACCTCCCCTAATAACCTCTAAACGTAGGACTATGCTTCCTTAATGCTTAATTTAATTTCAGCAGTTACTTCCTTGTGTAACTTAACAGGAACTTCAACAGAACCAATTGCACGAATTGGATGATTTAACTCGATAGAACGTTTGTTGATTTTTAAACCAAACTGTTTAGCCAATTCTTCAGCAATTTTCTTAGCTGTAATTGAACCAAATGTACGTCCATCAGGTCCAACTTTTTCGGTAACCTTAACAACTGTGGCTTCTTTCTCAAGCTCTGCTTTAAGCGCTTGAGCTTCTGCTAAAATTTCAGCTTGTGCTTTTTCTTCTGATTTTTGTTTACCTTTTAATTCACCAATAGCTTGGTTAGTCGCTTCTTTAGCTAAATTTTTCTTAATTAAAAAGTTTTGGGCATAACCTGTTGGGATCTCTTTGATTTCGCCTTTTTTTCCTTTACCTTTAACATCTGCTAGAAAAATAACTTTCATCACTCTACCTCCATGTCTTCTCTTAAATCATTTTCAATTATTTCAAGTAATAAGTGTTCGGCTTGACTAACAGTTATGTCTGATAGTTGACAAGCTGCTAGGGTAAAATGCCCACCGCCACCGAGTTCTTCCATCATTTGTTGAACATTGATTTTACTGCGGCTACGTGCCGAAATAGCTACTTTATTAGGAGCAACCTGAACAATAACAAACGTTGCTTCAATGCCAGCTAGAGATAACATGGTATCTGCAGCTTTACTGGCAACTACTTTACTGTAAACCACATTATCGCCACCACTGGCAATGATAATGTTGTCATAAAGTTTACGCCCTTTGAGAACAAGTTCATTAACCAATCGATATTCCTCAAAATCTGTTTGAGAAATGTTTTGAATTTCAACGCTATCACTTCCTTGAGATCTAAGATAGCTTGCAACATCAAATGTTCGACTTGTAACGCTAGCTGAAAAATTATTCGTGTCCAACATAATCCCTGCCATTAAAATACTAGCTTGAATTTTACTTAGACGTTTACCAGCATTTTGGAATTGAATTAATTCGGTTACTAATTCACTTGCGCTACTTGCACCACTTTCAATAAAGGTCAATATGGCTTTTTCTGGGAAATTATTGTCACGACGATGATGATCAACAACAATGACATCTGTAAATCTGTTGTAAAGTTCCTGCGATAACGTTAAGTCAATCTTAGAATGATCAACCATTATCAACAGTGATTGGCTTGTCACTAGTTGTAAAGCTTGGTTGACTGAAATTAGATGCGTTTTTCCATCTTCTTGTAACCTTTTAACTGCTCTTGCAATATCAGGGCTCATTTCATCTGGGTTGTAAACCGCATAAGCTTCCTCGATGACATTACTTGCAAAGAACTGCATCCCAATCGCTGAACCAAGAGCATCCATATCTAGATTACGATGTCCGACAACAAATACTCTATCCACTTTTTTTATGTGGTCTGAAATAGCAGTCATCATCGCACGGGTACGCGTACGGGTACGTTTAACGGTAGATACTGACCCACCACCAAAATACAATGGTTTCTTATGCTCATCATTTTCACAAATAACAACTTGGTCACCACCACGCACAAGTGCTGTATTCAAATTTTGAAGAGCCACTTGCCCAATTTGCTGATGATTATCATCACCATAAGCAACCCCCATGCTCAAAGTCAACGGTAACTCACGCTCTTCTTTAGCCTGTTTACGAAAAGCTTCTAGTACTGTAAACTTATCGTCAATTAGACTACTTAAAACAGCATAATCTGTGAAAAAGTAAAAACGGTCCATATCCACACGACGATAAAAAATATTTTTAGACTTCATGAAATTCGATATAAAATTAGCAATAAAACTATTGATTTGAGAAATTTCCGCATCAGATAAATCATCTGTTGTATCGTCATAATTATCAATTGAAATAATCCCGATAACTGGTCGCAAAAGCGCAGCATCTCCTAGTTGATGATTTCCCATTGACGTATCAAAGAAATAAAAAATCCTTGAAGATGAATCAATGTAAGATGAATATTTATTGCCATTTAACTCAAAAGTTTGGCTGGCATCTCCTTCACGCTTATTGCCAATAATTTTTTGGATGAGCTCGTCCTCAAATCCCCCTTCTTCACTAGTGAAGATAAGTTCAGCGTATGGATTAAACCACTCAACTTCATTTGTAGATTGCTCAAATTGAACAACACCAACGGGCATCTGTTCTAATAAACTCTTCAAACTGACTTCTGTTTGGTCGTTTAGTAATTCAATTTGTTCATGTTCTGATAACTCATATGTTTTTTTTTGATAATAAAGCAATGCAACAAGCAAAGACAGCGCCAAAAAGATTGCAGCTAAAATAGCTGACTCCGTCTGAAAAAGTCTGACACAAATAGCCAAAATCCCAAATAAAATCAAGTCTATCATGACTAAGTGAATAGTTGCAAATCGAAATCTTTTCATTGGTTAACCTCTTAGCTTACAATTATACCATAAAACAGCCTTATTTGATAGAGCTGTCATTGATTTAAAGATTACAATTTTATGACTTAATCATTCGCTTTTCTATGATGTTTTTGCTTGCCTTCTAGGTAAACCATCAAAATAGAAATATCTGCTGGGTTAACACCTGAAATACGGCTTGCTTGACCGATTGTTTCTGGGTTAATTTTCTTGAATTTTTGACGTGCTTCTGTTGCGATAGAATCAATATCATCCCAGTCAATATTAGCAGGAATACGTTTTTCTTCCATGCGTTTCATTTTGGCTACTTGGTCAAGGGCTTTGTTGATATAACCTTCATATTTGATTTCAGTTTCCAAAAGTTCAATCACTTTGCTGTCAAGTTTTTCTTCAACAGGACCAACAAAGCTTGTCGCAATGTCATGATTGATTTCAGGACGACGCATGAATTCTTTTGCTGTCAAGGCATCTGTTAATGGTTTGAAACCAAGTGCTTCAATACGTGCATTAGTTTCTTTAACTGGCTTAATTTTAAGAGTTGACAACCTTGTCAACTCATTGTCAAACTGACGTTTACGATTCAAGAAACATTGATAACGTTCATCATCAACCAAACCGACACGGTGACCAATCTCGGTCAAACGCATATCAGCATTATCATGACGCAAAATCAAACGATATTCCGCACGACTTGTTAATAAACGATAAGGTTCCAACGTTCCTTTCGTTACCAAGTCATCAATCATAACACCGATGTAAGCATCACTACGTTTAAGAATCATTTCTGGCTTGCCTTGAACTTTCAAAGCAGCATTGATACCAGCAACAATTCCTTGACCAGCAGCTTCTTCGTAACCTGACGTACCATTGGTTTGACCAGCCGTAAAGAGACCTGAAATTTTCTTCGTTTCAAGCGTTGCACGCAATTGGTGTGGCAAAACGATATCGTACTCAATCGCATATCCTGTACGCATCATTTCGGCATTTTCAAGCCCTTTAATAGAATGAATCAATTCTTTTTGAACATCTTCAGGAAGGCTTGTTGACAACCCTTGAATGTAAACTTCTTCTGTTTCACGACCTTCTGGTTCTAGGAAAAGTTGATGACGTTCTTTATCCGCAAAGCGCACAATTTTATCTTCGATAGATGGACAATAACGAGGTCCTACCCCTTTGACAATCCCTGAAAACATTGGTGCACGGTAAAGATTTTTATTGATAATATCGTGGCTTGTTTGGTTCGTATAAGTCAACCAGCAAGGAATTTGGTCTTTGAGGTAATCTTCATCATTGGACATGAATGAAAAATGATTTGGTTTTTCATCACCTGGTTGAATCTCTGTTTCATCGTAATTGATAGAACTTGCTTTGATACGTGGTGGTGTTCCTGTTTTGAAACGACCAATTTCAAGACCTAATTCTTTCAAATTATCTGCAAGTTCAATAGAAGCCAAGCTGTTATTTGGACCAGAAGAATATTTAAGCTCGCCTAGGATAATTTCGCCACGAAGGGCTGTACCTGTTGTGATAACAACTGCTTTAGCTGAAAATTTCTGATTAGTAGCTGTGCGAACACCGACAACTTTACCATCTTCGACTAAAACTTCTTCAATCATTGACTGACGCAATGTCAAATTTTCTTGTTGCTCAACCGTATGCTTCATTGTACGAGAGTAAAGAGCCTTATCTGCTTGCGCACGAAGAGCACGGACCGCAGGACCTTTACCAGTATTGAGCATTTTCATTTGAATGTAAGTCCTATCAATGTTTTTACCCATTTCACCACCGAGAGCGTCAATTTCGCGAACGACAATCCCTTTGGCAGCCCCCCCAATTGCAGGGTTACATGGCATAAAGGACAACATTTCCAAATTAATTGTTGCCAGCATCGTTTTACAACCCATACGAGCCGCAGCCAAACTAGCTTCAACACCAGCATGCCCAGCACCAACAACAATTACATCATAATTTTCAGCAAATTCGTGTGTCATTTTATTTCTCCTTCTTCTTATTTACAAAATGTTTGACTTGACCATCTCAGTTTTTTAGAGCAATTTTTAAAAAGCTTGGATTTAGGTTAATCTTACTGAAGTTCTTCAAACGAAACCCACTCACACATACGCTTCTGACCTCCCTCATATATATCTTTATTAAGGTCAGAAAGCGGGTTCACTAAGTAAAGAAATTCAATTTGATGATGTTTTGTGAGATCCAAAGAAAACTGATTTTTCAACAACAAAAGCCAACTGTTTAACTTCAATATCGATATTAAGTTCTTCTTTCATTTCGCGTATTATGGCATCTTCAGTTAATTCATTTACTAAGATTGCTCCACCTAACAAATAATATTCATTTTTAGGAGATTTTGCTAAATATATTTTTTTATCTTTAATAATTAAGGCTAATGCTCTAACACCGAAGCTCTGCTCACCAATTCTAGTTCTAAAATCCATTTAAAACTCCTTAACTGCACAAAAAACAGCCAAAACCCTCGAAAATTGTGCGATAAAAACGCACAATTCTCATGAGCTTTGACCATCATGATTATTGTTATGATTATTGTATCAAATTAAGTTAAAATGTCAATTTAATTGCCAATAATTTTTCGAGCAATAGTTGATTATATAGATAAGCCAAACCCGTCAACTTATATTTACATCTTTGTCAACTATATGTATTGACAAGCGACTCCATTTTTATAAGCCACATCAATGATTCCGCCACCTAGGCATTCTTCGCCGTCATAGAAAACAACAGCTTGACCTGGTGTAATGGCACGTTGTGGTTCATCAAAGACAACTTCTGCTTTGTCACCTCTAACATGCACTGTAACTTTAGAGTCTGGTTGACGGTAACGGAATTTTGCTGTAACTTCCATTGTAAATTCTTCAGGCATATCACGTGTAAAGTGAATACTTGAAGCGTCAAGGCTAGTTGACATTAGTGAATCATGATAGAAACCTTGACCAACGTAAAGAATATTTTTTGACAAATCTTTTCCGACAACAAACCAAGGTTGATTGTCACCACCTTGTTGTCCACCGATACCAAGACCGCCACGTTGACCGATTGTATAATACATCAATCCAGCATGTTCACCCATATCACGACCGTCAACAGTCATCATACGACCTTTTTGTGCTGGTAAATATTGACTAAGGAATTCTTTAAAATTCTTTTCACCGATAAAGCAAATTCCTGTTGAATCTTTTTTCTTAGCTGTCGCAAGACCTGCACGTTCTGCGATTTTACGCACTTCTGGTTTTTCCAAATGCCCAAGTGGAAACATTGCTTTTTGCAATTGTTCTTGTGATAATTGACTCAAGAAGTAAGTTTGGTCTTTATTATTATCTGCTCCACGTAACATATGAGCAGTACCGTCTTCATCACGAGAAACTTGCGCATAATGTCCAGTTGCTACGTAATCAGCTCCAAGCGTCATGGCATAGTCAAGGAAAGCTTTAAACTTGATTTCCTTGTTACACATAACGTCTGGATTTGGTGTGCGTCCTGCACGATATTCCGCTAGGAAATATTCGAAAACACGATCCCAATACTCTTTTTCAAAATTGACAGAGTAGTAAGGAATACCAATTTGGTCAGCCACGGCTGCCACATCTTTATAATCTTCGGTTGCTGTACAAACACCGAATTCGTCTGTGTCGTCCCAGTTTTTCATAAAGACACCAATAACGTCATAACCTTGCTCTTTCAAAAGGAGAGCCGTTACAGACGAATCAACGCCGCCACTCATACCGACAACAACACGTGTTTTTGAATTATCTGACATGATAATCCTCCCATCAAGATATTTTTTTCGAACATAGGCTTGAAGGGCCCAGTTTTTCAAAAATCGATTTGAAGGTCGACTTTGAATGCGTAAAAACATGCGAAGACTATTATAACACGAAATTTCATTTATGTAAGTCTTTTACACTTAATTCTAATGCTTTTTCTCATTTATTATCGTTTACCCTTTTGCCTTCCTCTGTTATAATAAGTAAGCATAGATTCTTAAAGGAGTAGATATGAAAAATCTAAAATTCCAATCCGTATTCGACATCATCGGTCCCGTGATGATTGGTCCGTCTAGTAGCCATACGGCTGGGGCTGTTCGTATTGGAAAAATTGTTAACTCTATTTTCGGAGAAATTCCCGATTCCGTAACCTTTCATTTGTACAATTCATTTGCTAAGACTTACCGTGGCCATGGAACTGACAAAGCTCTCGTTGCAGGTATCCTTGGCATGGATACTGACAACCCTGACATCAAAAATTCATTAGAAATCGCTCATCAGAAAGGGGTTCGCACTTATTGGGATATTCTCAAAGATAGTAACGCTCCACATCCAAATACCGCTAAAATTACCGTTGAAAAAGGTGACAAAAGCATGAGTATTACTGGCGTATCAATCGGCGGAGGAAATATTGAGGTAACTGAGTTAAATGGTTTCTCTGTATCGCTAAAAATGAATACACCAACTTTAATTATTGTTCACCAAGACATTCCTGGAATGATTGCCAAAGTGACAGATATTCTATCTGAACATCATATCAACATCGCCCAAATGAATGTAACTCGTGAACGTGCTGGTGAAAAAGCAATCATGATTATCGAAGTTGACTCTCGTGATTGTCACAAAGCTGTTGAACAGATTCAACAAATTTCACATTTGCACAATGTTAATTTCTTTGATTAGAAAGGAAAAGAATGTTTTATTCTATTAAAGAATTAGTTGAACAAGCCGATAAAGATTTTAACGGTAATATTGCTGAACTAATGATTGCCACCGAAATGGAATTAAGTGGGCGTAGCCGTGATGAAATCATTCACATCATGACGAAAAACCTTCAAGTCATGAAAAATTCTGTTACTGACGGACTAACACCTAGTAAATCAATTAGTGGTCTAACTGGTGGAGACGCCGTCAAAATGGACACCTACCTTAAATCGGGTAAGACTTTGTCAGATACCACTATCTTGACCGCTGTCCGCAATGCCATTGCTGTCAACGAACTGAATGCCAAAATGGGACTTGTTTGTGCTACACCAACAGCTGGCTCTGCTGGTTGTTTACCTGCCGTTCTGACAACTGCTATTGACAAATTAAAACTTTCTGAAGAAGAACAGTTGAACTTTTTATTCACTGCTGGTGCTTTTGGACTCGTTATTGGAAATAATGCTTCAATCTCTGGTGCTGAAGGCGGCTGTCAAGCTGAAGTTGGCTCTGCTTCTGCAATGAGTGCCGCGGCTTTGGTTAAGGCTGCTGGTGGCTCTGCTTTCCAAGCCAGCCAAGCAGTTGCTTTTGTTATCAAAAATATGATTGGGCTTATCTGTGATCCTGTTGCAGGGCTTGTTGAAGTCCCATGTGTTAAACGTAATGCTCTTGGTTCAAGTTTTGCACTTGTAGCTGCTGACATGGCACTTGCTGGCATTGAATCTCAAATTCCAGTTGACGAAGTTGTTGATGCGATGTATCAAGTTGGAGCAAGTCTGCCAACCGCTTTTCGTGAAACTGCCGAAGGTGGCTTAGCTGCCACACCAACAGGACAACGATTACAAGATCAAATTTTTGGAGAATAGTTTGCTAAGTATTTAGTATTTTAATACTATAGTAGCAAAATATTCGTTCTTGACAATATTGTCAATGACAAGTTGACAATATTTTACAGGAGAGTAAATATGAAATCTATCTTATTCGACCTCGATGGAACCTTGGTAAATTCCAATCCAGGAATCAAAGCAGCGTTTAATTACGCTTTTGAAAGATTACAGTTACCTTTACAGACTGACAAGCAAATGTCAACATTTATCGGTCCGCCCTTAGAAGTTACCTTTGCTAATTATTTCACTGAGAAAGCTGATATTGACCGTGCAATAAAAACTTTTAGAGAATACTATAACGCTAAAGGTGTTCATCAAGTTTCACTTTATGCTGGTATTTCCGACCTACTAAAAGAATTGAATAACTTAGGCTACTCTCTATGTCACAACAAGTAAACACGAACCAATGGCTAAGCTAATGTTGACCGAGCTTGGTGTCATTTCAAACTTTAAGCAAGTTTATGGTTCAACTCCTGAACGTTTTCACAAAGCAGATGTGATTAACGCTTGTCTTACAGAACAAGTAATCCAAGCAGCCGAAGCTGTCATCATCGGTGATACAAAATTTGATATGATTGGTGGTCAGAAAACAGGCGTTAGAAGGCTTGGTGTTACTTGGGGCTTTGGTTCTGCTGAAAGTTTACAAGAACACGGCGCTGAAATAATCTGTCATCAACCACAAGACATTAAAAAAGCACTATCATCGCTATAAGATGATTAGTGCTTTCTTTTTTATTTAGCTTAATAACCCCAAGCAGATAAGCCTTGAGCATTATAGGCGTTTATAGCAGCTGTAATCTGTTCTTGAACAGTTGCTGTTGACCCCCAACCAGGCAGTGTTTGGAATAAACCTGATGCCCCAGAAGCATTTGTCACACTTGGATCACCGTTAGATTCACGTGCAATGATTGCTTCCCAAGTTGATTGAGGAACACCTGTTGCTGCTGCCATTTGCGCCGCAGCTTCTGTACCGACGGTACCAGCAGTGTTTCCATTTGATGCTGTTGTTGCATCAACCACTTCTGATTCTGTGTAAACTTCTTCTACCTCAGTAGCTTCTTCGGTAGCAGGTTCTTCAGACACCTCGCTGACTTCTACTGAGCTAGACTCAGATGATGTTGTACTTGTTACTGTTTGATTTAAAGTCGATGAAAGACTTGTAGATGTTGATTTAACAACCTCTGCCTCAGCATGTGTTGTAAACGTATCTGAAAATAATTCTATTTTTGGAATAAGGAAAATAATCATAGCCAAGCTCAAAGTTGCTCCGAGCACACTAACGATAATATTTCTTGATTTTCTTTGTTTTGTTTTAGCAATCCTACTATACATAAATATAAACTATATACCTCTCTAGAACTCCTTTTTCTATCATATAATTTAATTGTTACTCAGAGATTAAAAATATGTCAAAAATGTTACAAAAACATTGAAACTTACCCTTTTTTTCCTGAAAAACACTGTTTTAAAACCATTTTGAGCAAACAAAAAAGATTTGAGAGTTTCTCTCAAATCTTTTTAACTAATTATCTAAAATCTTAATACCAACCATTTGCATTCCAGAAGGCAAGGGCTGCTGACCATGAACCATAACGGCTTGCAACGTATGCATCTGCAACATGTTCTTGGTTTTCAGCTGATAAGTCACCATTCAAGTAAGAAATCGTTAATTGGTAACGTCCATAGTATTGACCATTTTGAGCTGTGTAGCTACCACTTGATTCGCGTTGTGCGATTGTTTCTTTGGCGGCTGCATCTGCTGAGCTCAAGTTTGATGAATAAGTTGTACTTGTAGTAGTTGTATCTGTACTTGCAGCTGTAGATGTTGCTGATGATGAATCATCAGTAGTAGCTGCTGAAGTTGTAGTTTCTGTTGTTGAAGCTGTTGAATCCAATTCTAAGACTTGACCAACAGTAATGAAGTCAACGTTAGAGATACTATTTAATGATACCAATTGTTCAACTGTAGTATTGTAAGTTGAGGCAATTTCAGAAAGAGTATCACCTGATTTAACTGTGTAAGAATCTGCATTAGCGACTGCTGGGGCGATCAGTGCTGCTGCAAAAGCTGCGATAGCAACTCCTAACTTAATAGTTTTCGATTTACTTTTTAAAGTATTTTTTTGCATTATATGCTCCTTTTTACAAATTAGTATAGGATATATAATACAGGGTTAATGTTACCTGAGCTTTAGTCTTTTATTAAAATTATTACAACTAGATTGTGTTAACATAAAGAAAATGCCTACAAATAGGGCGCTTTAGCTTTTCTTAAACCAAAATAGCAAAATTCCTAAAATAACTAACACTATTAAAGCTAAAGTATCTTTTAGGTGCCATTGCAAAATTCGGTATTTAGTTCGTCCATCTCCGCCTTGGTAACCACGTGCTTCCATGGCAAGAGCAAGAGCATCTGCTCGTTTAAAACTCGATGCAAAAAGCGGAATAAGGATTGGAATGATTGATTTTACCTTTTGAATCAGATTTCCTTCTCCAAAATCCACACCACGCGCTCGCTGTGCCTTCATAATACGTGTCGTGTCATCCATCAAGGTAGGAACAAATCGCAGGCTTAGTGAGAGCATTAAACCTATTTCGTGTGCAGGCACCTTAAAACGAACAAAAGGCTTTAGAAGTGATTCTACAGCGTCTGCAAGGCTCAACGGTGTTGTTGTCAAAGTCAGCAAGGTTGAAAAGAAGATGATTAATACAAAACGCATAAAAATCAAAACTGCTTGGCTAAAACCGTAGCTTGTTATTTTAAAAAAAACAAATTGAAAATAGGTTTGACCACCTTGTGTAAAAAACATTTGAAACAAAGTTGTGAATAAAATAATACCAATCATTGGCTGAACACCTTTTAAGAAAAAGCTCAACTTAATCTTCGATAGCAAAACAACTATCAAGGTGAATGCAACCATAATAATGTTTGTCACCACATTATTAGCCCAGAAAACAATAACAATGTACAAAATCATTGCTAAAAGTTTGCTACGTGGATCTAAGCGATGAATCAAAGAATTTCCTGGAACATAACGTCCGAGTATTAATCTATCCATGTTTCACCACCTCTGCAAATTCTTCTATAGTAATTGGTAAACTTTCTAGCTGTAAACCACGTTTTACAAGCTGCTGAGCAAACTTGGTGATTTTTGGCACACCAAGTTGTTTGCTTTCAAGAAAATCAACATCCTGAAAAACTTCTTTAGGGTAACCAGAACGAACTAATTTTCCACCTTCAAGGACATTGACATAATCCGCATAATTTGCCACATCGTCCATCAAGTGGGTTACTAAAACGATTGTCATACCATTTTGATGTAATTTTTTAAATAAGTCCATAAGCTCACGACGTCCTTTAGGGTCTAAGCCTGCTGTCGGCTCATCTAAAACTAGCACCTCTGGTTCCATAGCCAAAATACCAGCAATCGCAACACGGCGCATTTGACCACCTGACAATTCAAATGGATTTTTTCCAAAAAATTCCTCACTAATGCCAACCATAGCTAGTTTTTCACGCGCTAGTTGTTCAGCTTCTTCTATGGAAACACCAAAATTTTGTGGACCAAAAGCGACATCTTTAAGAACAGTCTCCTCAAAAAGTTGGCTTTCAGGAAATTGAAAAACAAGTCCTACTTTTTTACGCACAGGTTTGATGTCTTTATTTTTAGAGTCAGCTGTAATTTTTATGTCATCTACGATAACGGCGCCCTCCGTAGGCACATTAAGCCCATTTAACAGCTGCATAATCGTTGACTTACCTGAGCCAGTATGTCCGATAAAAGCGGTATAAGAGCCATCTTTGATACTAAGATTAATGTCAAAAAGGGCACGCCCTTCAAAAGGTGTCCCCGCTTGATAAGTATAATTTACGCTTTCAAGAGTAATTCCCATAACTGATCTTCTAATTCCTTTTCCGTAAGATAATTCTCTGTAAATTCAAACCCTTTATTTTTAAAAGCAGAGATAAGATTGGCTGAAAAAGGAATATCTAGTCCTAACGTCAATAATTCTTCTCCTCTAGCAAAGAGTTCTCGCGGTGTTGAGCTTGACTCAACTTTTCCTCTTTTCATGACTAACACACGGTCACTCAATGCAACTTCATCTAAGTCATGAGTGATAGAAATAACCGTCATATTATACTGATCACGAATCTCTTTTATCGTCTGAATCAATTCTAAACAACCCTCTGGGTCTAACATACTTGTTGCTTCGTCCAAAATAATAATATTGGGACGTATAGCAATTGCTCCAGCAATCGCAACACGTTGTTTTTGTCCGCCAGAAAGACGTGACGGCTCACGGTCAGCAAAGTCAGACATTCCAACTAATTGAAGTGCCTCTTTAACACGTGACTGCATTTCCTCAAGAGGAATTCCTTTATTTTCAAGTCCGAAGGCGACATCATCCTCAACGGTTGCTCCAACAAATTGATTATCTGGATTTTGAAAAACCATTCCAATCTTCTGACGAACGTTCCACACATTTTCTTCCGTTAAAAGCTCGTTTTCAACAAAAATATCGCCTGATTCAGCGGCCAACAGCCCATCAATCAAACGAACTGTTGTTGATTTTCCTGAACCATTGTGCCCAACAATAGACAACCATTCACCTTGTTTCACGTGAAACGATAAGTCATCCAAGGTGTAATTGTCCTGATTATCATCATATTTAAATTTTAAATGTTTAACGTCAATGCTATTCAATGTCATTTAAATGTATCCTTAAAAAGGAATCCTGCTCCCTTGAAGTAATCATATCCTGAATAAATGGTAAAAATCAATGCCACATAAAGTAAAAGTGTGCCAATAATTGAAAAATGGCATAGTAAGAAAATAATTGAAAACATTTGTGTAAATGTTTTGATTTTCCCAGGCATAGCAGCTGCTAAGACTGTTCCACCATTTTCAACAAGTAAAAGACGAAGTCCTGTAACGGCTAATTCACGACAAATAATGATAGCAGCAATCCAAGCAGGAACCATTTTTAATTCAACAAGCATAATAAATGCTGTCATTACCAACATTTTGTCGGCTAATGGGTCAGCGAATTTACCAAAGTTAGTAACAACTTGCCATTTTCTTGCAAGATAACCATCTAAATAGTCTGTAATGCTTGCCAATGCAAAAACAATTGCAGCAACAACATGCCCTGTCGAACTCTTCCAGAAACAAAGGATAAGAATGAAGAGTGGAATCATCACGATACGTCCTAATGTTAATAAATTAGGAATGTTTTCCTTTTTTGTAAAATCGATTTTCATTTTTCTACCTTACTGAATATTAATTGTAATATAACTTAGCGTTGTACTTGTTAATGCAGAAGTGTCAACTTCTTGTCCATCAATGGTTACTGTCACACCTTCAGTAACCCCCAAAGTAATCAAAGAACTTGTTGTTCCAGAAGGAAGAACTGCAGTATAACTTGTTGTTCCAGTTGACGAAAGAAGAGTACCAGAATCATTAGATTCTGAATTTGTCACAGACACCCAACTACTGTCTGCACCAGATAAGCTAATTTCAACAGTTAAACTATCTGTCACATTTGACAAGTTTACCGTCAAGCTATTGCCGCTTCCCTCAGTGGACATTTTCAAAGAAGTATCTTCCTCAGAAGATGATAACTCACTTGTTGAAGAAGAACTTTCTGATGATGTTGAGTCTGTCGTTGTTGAACTACTGCTATGGACAACGGAGTAGCTTGTGCTTGCGTTATTGCTGTCACTTTGCAATTGATTCCAAGTCACGAAAGAAACAAAAGCTAAAATTCCCAATGCCACCAAGCAAAGCATCACAATCGGAAGGTAAGAATTTATTTTTTCTTTTCCTTTGTAACGGCTTGAGCGTGAGCCAATAATAAAGCTATCATCGCTAGCTGATTTTGCAATGCTAATTGTTTCATCTTGCGGCGTTTTCACAATACTCTCAGTATTAGTAGTGGTAGATTCTACTACGTGCTCTTCTTGCTCCTCATCTGATGAATCAACTTCTTGTTCATGATATTTTTCCAACAAATCAGCGGTGTCAAGCTCAACAGCTTCGCTATATTGTTGTAAGTAAGTTTCAATCTTATCTTTAGGGATTAATTTAAATTGTTCAAACTCCAAAGCCAAAAGATGTGGCAAAGGAATCGCTGTTTTTTTTTCGACTTCTTCTAATTTCAGGTGTTTTGCCACCCGAGCTTCTCTTAAAATCTCACCAATCGTTTGTTCTCTCATACGGGTTTCCTTTAATAAAATGTAATCAGGGCTATTATAGCAAATTTTAGAAAGTATTTCGATTTATTTTGGCAGGATTGTGAATTCTGTTGCATCAGCATGTGCTAAGAAATCATTACCGATTTTCAAGACTTCTGCAAAATCCAACGTTGCTAATATTTTTGGAACCTCTAAATAAGTTTCATCTTCTGATAAATGATTAATAAATTGCGCTGATAAGTTATCAATAGAATCTAGGCTTTTGAAGAAATCGCCATACAATTCCTTTTTGACAATTTTAAAGTGTTCTTCTGATAAATCGTCCAAATCGCTTGATTGAGATACTTTATTCAAATATTGACGGATATTATTTGCCATCACAATTGGTTCCAAAGTATCTAAAGAAATAATCAAAAACTGAAAATCTGGACAAACTTCAATTTCAAAATCAAAAGAGTCATCAATCTGTCCACTTTCATAAAGCTGCTGATAACGTTTTGATGTCCAGCCAAACAACATGGTAAAGAATAATCGCAGCGCCAATTCTTGACGTAAAATTGAAGTTCCCTTGGGCAACTGTGTCCCTCTATAACCAATTGCCAATTTAGGGTGAGTGACATCCATTTGAATGTTCTTTTTCGGCACTACCTGCTCATACACCAAACCTTGTCGTTTAACAACGTGTTTTTTGCTTGCCTTTTCTTTTTGCTCTTTTTTGATTTGATTAAATAGCAAGTCCTTATCGAAATTTCCAACAAGCAACAATGTCATTTCCTGTGGGGAGTAGAAAATATTGTGATTCTCTTTTAAATCTGCCACCGAAATATTTTCAATACTTTCTTGCGTGCCAGCAATATCTTGAGCAAGGGCAGTGTTAGGATATAAATTTTCAAGAATTCCTTGATAAAGACGGTAGTCTGCATCATCTTGATACATGTCAATTTCTTGACCAATGATATCTTTTTCACGCGTAATAGAGGCTTCTGTAAAGGAGGTTTCTGATATAAACTGCTGAAGAAGTGTCACATTTTCTTCTAGGTTGTCAACCGCAGAAAAATAGTAGCAAGTCTTGTCAAAAGTTGTAAAGGCATTGCTATTTGCTCCCGCATTAGTAAATAGCTCCGCAACATCCTGACCATCCTCCAATTCAAACAATTTGTGCTCTAAAAAATGAGCAATCCCCTCGTTGTATTCTTTGGGCTGTCCATCATATGTAAACTTTGTGTCAAGAGAGCCAAAATTTACAATCATCATTCCACAACTTTCTTGAAAATCTTGTTTTGGGATCAGAAAAACTTTCAATCCATTTTCTAACTCAGCCGAGTAAATTTTTTCATTTATTTCTGAAAAAATTTGCTCCTTTAATTCTGTCATTTATTTTCCCTCCAAAAAATAAAGCGCCTGTAATTTTACTTTTCTTGTGAATTTTAAAACATCTTCTTTACTAACGTTGTCAATTTTGTCAATTATCTTATCAACACTAAAATTACTTGTAAGATACTGATGATTGTAGTCACGTTCAATGATTACTCTTGGGGAATCACAAGCCAATTTTAAATTAACCTTTAACATTTTTTTCGTTTGTTTTAAAAGTGATTCAGAGAAGCGCCCCATCTTAATATCCGAAAATTGCTTATTGATTAATTGAAGTGTTTTATTTCGGCTTTTCTTGTCAATTCCAGCGTAAACATTCAGTAAACCTGTGTAAATATCGAATTGACTTCCTATGGTATATGCCAAACCTTCTTTCTCACGTAATTCTGTAAACAGACGAGAATGAGCAAAACCTCCAAACAGCCCATTAAAGACTAGTAGTGTAAAGTATTCTTCATCTTGATAGCGTATTGGAAAATGATAGCCTAGCTGTAAAACTGATTGATTAACGTCTTTAGTTTCAAATTGTTGTCTGATAACATTTGTAAATTCTTGTTGGTAGTCAAATACTAAATCTTTATGACGTTCTTCAAACGGAAAACGATTAAACAACTGTAGCATACGATAATCATCAAATTCACCCAATAAAAAGATGTCCAAACGGTCTTCACGCAACATTTTCTGAAATTCCTGAAAAGCCGTGTAAGAATTTTCAGCGGCTACTAATTCGGCTGTTCCATATTTTGAAGTTTGAAAAGCAGAATCTTCATAAAAAAGTTTCTTAAGTCCCAACTCACTACTATAAAAACTATCGTCTTTATCAGCGTTCAAATAATTAATCAAATTAGTCTGCTCGATATTAAAAAGTTTAGACTGATACTGCTCAACCGTCACAAGTGGAGCAAATAAATTTTGGTAAAGAAAATCAATCATTTCTTCCAACAGATTTTCATCTGTCATTACAAATTGATTTTTTATAAAAGCCAACTCAATGTCAACGATATGGACTAGTCCCTTGGTTGACACTTTGGTTGACAACGTTGCACCATAAAGACTAGCTAAACGCTCTCTAAAAAGCTGAGCTGTTGGATATTCCGCATTGGCTGTCGCTAAAATTTGCGCGACTAAAACACGTCGTGCAACCGTCTTTTGACTAAAGTCACCAGAAAAGCGAAAAGTTAGGTGATTCATTTTAAATTTTTCACTTTTGATAAGATGTAATTCAACACCCTCAACTAATTTCATTGCAAATTCCTTACTAAAAAACACATTATTAGCTAAAATTATACCACGTTTATGTTATAATTACTTGAATTATAAAATGGAGAAAACAATGGAATACAAATTATTTGGTGACTATATCACATTACAAGCATTACTAAAAGAACTTAGTATTATCCAAAGTGGTGGAGCTATAAAAGGGTATTTAGCAGAAACAACTGTTCTTTTTAATAGTCAAGATGAAAAACGTCGTGGCAAAAAAATTCGTATCGGCGATACCATCACCATTCCCGAAGAAAATGTTGAGATTCAGATTGTCGAGCCAACATCAGCTGAAAAACAAGAGCGCCTAGAAGCAATTGTTGAAAAAGAACGTGTCGCCGCTATTGTAAAAGAGCTCAATCAGAAAAATAAAAAAGTTAAAAAACAAAATCAAGGAAAAACAAAACAAACAAATGAACGTAAACCCGTTCGTTTCCCAGGAACTTAAGCATGCGGATTCAAAAAATAACGTTAAAAAATTATCGTAACTATCTGACTAGTGAGCTTGAATTTTCTCCTGGACTTAATGTTTTCATCGGAAAAAACGCCCAAGGAAAAACAAATTTCTTAGAAGCAATTTATTTCCTTTCTCTTACCCGCAGCCACCGCACACGAACAGACAAAGAGTTGATTCATTTTGATGCCAAAGAACTTCTGGTTTCTGGTATTTTACAACGTTCAAGTGGTACTGTTCCTTTAGATATTAGTCTTTCAAGTAAGGGACGTGTTACAAAAGTTAATCATCTAAAACAAGCTAAGTTATCAGACTATATTGGTGTAATGACCGTTGTTCTTTTTGCACCTGAAGACTTACAACTCATCAAAGGCGCTCCAAGCCTTCGTCGAAAATTTATTGACATTGATTTAGGGCAAATAAAGCCGATTTATTTAGCAGATTTGTCTAATTATAACCACGTGCTAAAACAGCGTAATACTTATCTTAAAACGGCTGAAAAGGTAGATACTGATTTTTTAGCTGTGCTTGATGAGCAATTAGCTGATTTTGGTAACCGTGTCATGGAACATCGTTTAGATTTCATTTCTAATTTAGAAAAAGAAGCCGACCGCTATCATTATGCCATTTCAAACGGCATCGAACATCTTAGTATCCATTATCTGTCATCTGTTTCCTTCCAAGAAAGGGATGATATTAAGCCAAATTTCTTAAAAGCTTTACAAAAAAATCATCAGCGTGATATTTTCAAAAAAAATACAAGTGTTGGTCCCCACCGTGATGATTTAGAATTTTTCATCAATGATATGCCAGCAAATTTTGGCAGCCAAGGTCAGCACCGTAGCTTAATCTTATCACTAAAAATGGCTGAAATTGAGTTAATAAAAACAGTAACTGGTGATTATCCTATTTTACTTTTAGATGATGTCATGAGCGAGCTTGATAATTACAGACAAACCGAACTCTTAAAAATGATTATTGATAAAAACGTTCAAACCTTCATTACAACAACAAGCCTCGACCACCTATCACAGCTTCCGGACGAGTTAAAAATCTTTACAGTTAATCAAGGTAACATTCAAGAAAATTAAAAAAGCTGGCGTTTGCCAGCTTTTTGTTATGTTTACAGATAAGTTGACAACATTGTCAATGATTAATAAGATTTGACAATTCCTAGTAAAACGGCACCAAGAACAAAACAAGCAATACCAATTGCCAACCAACGTGTTTCTTTACGTGTTTTTGTTTCACCAAGGAAAAGAATACCACCCATAATTGAAATGATAACACCAAGTTGTGAGAAACTAAAGGCAATAGCAAGACCTGCTTTAGCAGCAGCAAGAAGCATGAAGATGTTACCAACACCCCACATCAAACCAACGATAGCGTTTTTGATAACAACTGTTTCAAATTTAACGTTAAATTTCATGAACATTACAGCACCAAGAACCATACCTACAGCCATTGGGAAGATAACAGCCAATGCATCAAATTTCATGATGTTGTTGAATAAGATTGTGTAAGAAAGGTAACCAACAGTAGAATAAGTTAAAGCACGGAAACCTTTCCCAAAATCAGTCAATTCATTCGTTTCAACTTTTTCAGCGTCTTGTTTACTTGTAAAATAAAAACCAATAACAAGCAAAAGTAAAGCGATGATACCAAGAGTGTATTGAACAGGTTTACTCCATTCACCAAAAACGATTGCACCAATTAAGCTACCGAAAACTAATTGAGCACCACTTGATAATGGATTCCCCACAGAAACACCCATGTATTGCATAGCACGGAATTGACCGTTTTGCCCCATAGACCAGAGCATACCACCGATAATTCCGACAACCCAAAGTGATACTGACATTTCTGGTTGAACAAACAACCATACAACAAAAGCAAATAAAAGTGCCCCTAAAGTCATTCCTAATGTTTGTTGATTTGGTTTACCTCCAATTTTGTTGCTAACAAACCCAATACTTCCCCATGCTACCATAGGAATTATTGCATATAAAATACCTTGCATTTTTTCTCCTTTACAATATGTTTTACAGTCAAGTAAACAAAATTCACACTGTTGTAAACATGAAATTAATCGTTCGTCTTGTGTGATGGCACTTTTTTAGAAAACAAAAGAAATTTTCATTTTAAAACGAACACAGCTATATATTCTATCACAATCACTATCACTTTGTAAAGGTTATCAAAAAAATCCCTGACAGGCATAAGCCCATCAGAGATTTTTTATTAATTATTTTAGAAATTAATGTACTAAATAGTTTGGTGCTTCATTTGTGATTTGAACATCATGTGGGTGGCTTTCAATTAAACCAGCACCTGACATCTCAACAAACTGAGCTTTTTCGTGAAGTGCTAGAATATCTTCAGCCCCAACATATCCCATACCAGCGCGAATACCACCAAGCATTTGGAAGACGATATCAGCCACAGCACCTTTGTAAGCTACACGACCTTCGATTCCTTCTGGAACAAGTTTGTTAGCTTCATTGACTGCACCTTGGAAGTAACGGTCGCTTGAACCTTTTTTCATAGCTGCAATTGATCCCATACCACGGTATGTTTTAAATTTACGGCCTTGGTAAATTTCAGTTTCACCTGGTGCTTCATCTGTACCAGCAAACATAGAACCAAGCATTACAGCATTACCTCCTGCTGCCAAAGCTTTAACAATATCACCTGAATATTTGATACCACCATCGGCAATAATTGTTTTGCCATATTCACGTGCAACAGCTGCTGCATCATAAATAGCTGTAATTTGCGGAACACCAACACCTGCTACGACACGTGTTGTACAGATTGAACCAGGACCGATTCCGACTTTAACAACATCGACACCAGCTTCGTAAAGCGCACGAGCCCCTTCTGCAGTAGCAACATTACCAGCAATCAATATACGTTCTGGGAAGTGTTGACGAATTTCAGCAATTTTACGAAGAACACCTGCTGAATGTCCGTGTGCAGTATCAATAACAATGGCATCAGTACCTGCTTCAAAGAGTGCTTCAGCACGTTCAAAGGTATCTGATGTAACACCCACAGCACCCGCAACTAAAAGACGACCAAATTCATCCTTAGCAGCATTAGGGAATTCAATAACTTTTTCAATATCTTTGATAGTGATAAGACCTGACAAACGTCCTGCTTCATCAACCAAAGGAAGTTTTTCAATACGGTGTTCATGAAGAATACATTCAGCAGTTTCCAAATCAGTTCCAACAGGAGCTGTAACCAATTTTTCACTTGTCATGTGTTTAGAAATTGGTGTGTGATAATCTGAAACGAAACGCATGTCACGGTTTGTAATGATACCAACTAATTTACGATTTTCAAGAGTTTCAACAATCGGAACACCACTGATACGATAACGTTGCATCAATTCTTCTGCTTCTGAAACAGAATGTTTTGGTGTTAAGAAGAAAGGATCAATAATAACACCGTTTTCTGAGCGTTTTACTTTACGAATTTCTTCAGCTTGTTCTTGAATAGACATGTTTTTATGAACAACACCGAGACCACCCGCACGTGCAATCGCAATCGCCATTTTACTGTCAGTTACAGTATCCATAGCAGCTGTCACGATAGGAATGTTCAATGTCAAATTTTTTGCAAGTTTTGTTTGCATGTTAACTTCGTTTGGAAGAACATGACTTTCAGCAGGAATAAGTAATACGTCATCAAAAGTGTAACCTTTTTTCAAAAATTTAGTGTCCCAATTTGACATTAAATAACCCTCTTTTCTATATATTTGTAGGGGATTTTTAACCCTAGCTAATTTTTTATTGTTACTATAATAACACGCTAAATTCATTTGTCAACAAATTAAATTCAATTTTTTTCCAAAAATTCTTTCCTATATTAGACTGATGATTTTTGCAATTCTCATTTAAAACAAATGCTTTTCATCAAATAAAAACTCTAAAGTAAAAATTGTTACTTTAGAGTTTCGCTTCACTTTATTTTAGAAGTAATTGATTCCCATAGCTGCTTTAACTTCAGCAAGTGTTTGACCGGCAACTTCACGCGCAGCTTGACTACCTTTTTCAAGCATACGGAATACTTCACCTATGTCTTTTGCGTATTCTAGGCGGCGTTCTCGGATTGGCGCCAATTCACGTTCAAGAATATCAAGCAAATAACGTTTTGTTTTGACGTCACCAAGACCTCCACGTTGATAGTGTTCTTTCATAGCTGAAATGTCAGCTTGATCTTCTTCACGTCCGAAAATATCAAGATAATGGAAAACCATATTTCCTGCAATTTGTCCTGGATCTTCAACACGAACATGATTAGGGTCTGTGTACATGCTCATTACTTTTTTACGAACAGTATCAGCATCATCAGACAAATAAATACCATTTCCAAGAGATTTAGACATTTTAGCATTACCATCTAACCCTAGTAAACGACCAGCTGCTTCATTTTCAGGAAAAATACCTTCTGGCTCAACCAAAACATCTGTTTTATAAGTATGATTGAAACTGCGAACGATTTCACGTGTTTGTTCAATCATTGGTTTTTGGTCATTTCCAACTGGCACATAATTCGCTTTAAAAGCTGTAATATCCGCAGCTTGAGAGATTGGATACACCAAAAATCCAGTTGGAATTGAACTTCCAAACCCTTTTTGCGCAATCTCTGTTTTTACAGTAGGATTACGTTCCAAACGTGCCAATGATACCAAGTTCATGTAGTACATGGTTAATTCAGCTAATTCAGGAATTTGACTTTGAATGAAAATGGTAGATTTAGCTGGATCAAGCCCTACTGATAAGTAGTCTAATGCTACATTTCCAACTGATTCTCTGATAATTTCAGATTCCTTAGCGTGGTCTGTCAAAGCTTGTTGGTCTGCCAAGAAAACCAACATATCGTATTTGTTTTCATTTTGCAATAACACACGATTTTTTAAACTGCCGACATAGTGTCCTAAGTGCAACTTACCAGTTGGACGGTCACCTGTCAAAATAATTGGTTTTACCATTCTATCACCTCAAAATTAATTTCAAATTAAAACAACCCCACGTAGCTAAACTACGTGAGGGCGTTATTAATACGCGGTACCACCTCAATTGATAGAAAATTTTCTACCATCTCTTACTACTATTAAGAGTTCACAGATAAATGCAAACATTATTTTCCATTATATACATCAGCCCATTCATGCAAGGGTACTACTGATTTTCAGCACCATCAGCTCTCTAAAAGTACGCGTTTACATTACTCTTCTGAATCTTCTTCATTTTATGAAATTCTAGAAACTTTGTCAAGCTAATAGCTATTTTCCTAGGAAATTCTCGCTTTCTTAGAAAGAATAATTATACAGTTTATTCAGGAATTTCGTTTTAATAAAATTAAAAAATGAAAATTGTGCACCGTGATTAACTTTCTCTCACATAAATCTTGACGAGTATCTTCTTCTTTGCAATAATAGAATCGTTTGTTATAAAGAAGAGGATTATATATGAAGAAAAAATTAATTGATTTTGGGCTTGTTACAGTAGGAGCCTTTATTGCTGCTATCGGTTTTAACAGTTTTTTCCTAGAGAATCACATTGCATCTGGTGGGGTTGTTGGTTTAGCTGTTAGTTTGAAAGCTTTATTTGGTTGGAATACTGGGAATTTTGTTATGATTTCAAATTTTCCACTCCTTATAGCTTGCTGGCTTTTCCTAGGAAAAGAGACATTTGTAAAAACCGTTTATGGGGCATGGATTTATTCTATTTTTGTAAAACTAACTGAAGGTGTGCCAAATTTAACAGACAATCCTTTGTTAGCTGCACTTTTTGGAGGTGTCATTTGTGGTTTTGGTTTAGGGGTTGTCTTTTGGGGAAATTCTTCAACAGGTGGAACAGGTATTATCACCCAAATTCTCCATAAATACACACCACTTCCTCTTGCCATTGCAATGACAATCGTTGATGGGTGTAGTGTTGCGATGGGATTTGTCGCCTTTGACATTGACACAGTTATGTATTCTATTATTGCATTGATTACGATTGGTTATGTCGTTAATAGCATGCAACTCGGTATCACTTCATCACGAAATATCATGATTGTTTCGCCTAAGAATGATTTAATCAAACATTATATTTCTACAAAAGCAGACCGTGGGGTCACCGAAATTCCAGTTACTGGGGGTTATTCAGGTGAAAATCATACCATGCTAATGATAACTGTTTCTCGTCAAGAAGTCCCTCGTTTAGAAAAAAATATCCAAAAAATTGACGAAACTGCCTTTATCGTCATTATGCCTGCTACACAAGTTATGGGACGTGGATTTAGCCTCAAAAAATACTATAAACTTAACGAAAAAGACATCATTTTACCAATGTAATGCAAAGTCCCGCTTTCTCTGATTGAAAATTGGGGCTTTTTCATGTACAATGAAGCTTATAGATAAATATTATGAGGTGAAAAATTGCTTACAGTTTCTGATGTATCACTACATTTCAGCGATAGAAAACTGTTTGATGAGGTTAACATCAACTTTACAGCTGGAAATACCTATGGTTTAATCGGTGCCAACGGTGCAGGAAAATCAACATTTTTAAAAATTTTGGCAGGAGATATTGAACCAACAACAGGTCATGTTTCCCTTGGTCCAGATGAACGCTTATCAGTTCTTCGTCAAAATCACTTTGACTATGAAGAAGAACGTGCTATTGATGTTGTTATTATGGGAAATGAACGCCTTTACAACATCATGAAAGAAAAAGATGCTATCTACATGAAATCTGATTTTTCAGATGAAGATGGTGTCCGCGCTGCCGAGTTAGAAAGCGAATTTGCAGAGCTTGGCGGTTGGGAAGCTGAAAGCGAAGCTTCTCAATTGCTTCAAAACTTAAATATTCCAGAAGACCTTCATTACCAAAACATGAGTGAATTAGCCAATGGTGATAAAGTGAAAGTCCTTCTTGCCAAAGCTCTTTTTGGTAAACCTGACGTCCTTCTCCTTGACGAACCAACCAACGGTCTTGATATTCAATCTATCTCTTGGTTAGAAGATTTCTTGATTGACTTTGAAAATACTGTTATTGTCGTTTCCCATGACCGTCACTTCTTGAATAAAGTATGTACGCACATGGCTGACCTTGATTTCGGTAAAATCAAACTTTACGTCGGTAACTACGACTTCTGGAAACAATCTTCTGAGCTTGCTGCTCGCTTACAAGCAGACCGCAATGCTAAAGCAGAAGAAAAAATTAAAGAATTGCAAGAATTCGTGGCACGTTTCTCTGCCAATGCTTCTAAATCAAAACAAGCCACATCTCGTAAGAAAATGCTTGATAAAATTGAATTAGAAGAAATTGTTCCTTCTAGTCGTAAATACCCATTTATCAACTTCAAAGCAGAACGCGAACTTGGTAAAGACCTTTTAACTGTTGAGAATTTATCCGTTAAAATTGATGGAGAAACTGTCCTTGATAATATCAGCTTCATCCTACGTCCAGGTGATAAAACAGCTTTCATTGGACAAAACGATATTCAAACAACAGCTCTTATTCGTGCCTTGATGGATGACATCGAATACGAAGGTACTATCAAATGGGGTGTCACAACTAGCCGCTCTTATCTTCCAAAAGATAATTCACGTGACTTTGCCTCTGGTGAATCAATTCTTGAATGGCTTCGTCAATTTGCTTCTAAAGAAGAGGACGATAACACATTCCTTCGTGGATTCCTTGGACGCATGCTTTTCTCTGGTGACGAAGTTAACAAATCAGTTAGCGTATTATCAGGGGGAGAAAAAGTGCGCGTGATGCTTTCTAAATTGATGCTCCTCAAATCAAACGTTCTTGTCCTTGATGATCCAACAAACCACTTAGACTTGGAATCAATTTCAAGCTTGAATGATGGGCTGAAAGATTTCAAAGAATCTATTATCTTTGCAAGTCATGACCATGAGTTTATTCAAACACTTGCTAATCACATTGTCGTAATTTCAAAAAATGGGGTTATTGACCGTATCGATGAAACTTATGATGATTTTCTTGAAAATGAAGAAGTTCAAACCAAAGTTAAAGAACTCTGGAAAGATTAATCTCTTAATAATTTCCCGACGTTTACACAAACTTTACAATATATAGAAAAGAAACAGGTTGGGATAAGCTATCACAACCTGTCTTACTAAAGCTATGACATTAAAATCTTTAAAACCAAACATTAATACTCTTTACTACTTAGCAGCATTTGCTCTGCCATTTTTTATCTTATTTTTCGCCTTATTGTCTGAAGATATTTCATTCAATAGTGACACGACTATTTTAGCTAGTGACGGTTTCCACCAGTATGTCATTTTTTCTGAAAATCTACGAAATATTTTACATGGTTCAGATAGTATTTTTTACACCTTTACGAGTGGTTTGGGTCTAAACTTCTATGCTCTTATTAGTTACTATCTAGGAAGCTTCTTCTCACCTTTCGTTTATTTCTTCAGTCTAAAGAGCATGCCTGATGCTATTTATATCTTTACATTACTGAAAGTTGCTTGTATGGGGGGAAGTTGTTTTTATAGTCTCAGACAACTCTACCCTAAAGTGCTGAAACCTTTCAGCATCGTCTTATCAACTTCTTATGCATTGATGAGTTTTGCTATCAGCCAAATTGAAATTAATATGTGGCTTGATGTATTCATTCTTTTGCCTTTAATCATTTTAGGAATTAACCGCTTATTAGGTCAGCAAAAAGCCATCCTTTATTACCTAAGTTTAACGATTCTCTTTATCCAAAACTATTATTTTGGATACATGGTTGTTATCTTTTTAATTCTTTATTTCCTTATTCAATTAACTAAAGAATTTAAATGGAAAGTCATTCTACGAAAAATTATTGACTTTACAGTTGTGTCAATCTTTGCTGGTCTCTCTAGCTGCATCATGCTGCTACCAACTTACTTAGACCTATCTACACACGGTGAGGAATTTTCTAAGTTTACAGAGTGGTTTACAGATACGTCATGGTTCTTTGATTTATTTGCTAAGAATTTTGTTGGCTCTTATGACACAACAAAATTTGGTTCTATTCCGATGATTTACGTGGGAATTTTCCCATTGATATTAGCTATTATTTTCTTTACGATTAAATCAATCAGGTGGCAAACTCGTTTAGCTTATGGCATAATGGTTGCTCTCATTGTTGCTAGTTTTTATCTTGAACCATTAGACCTTATCTGGCAAGGTATGCATGCGCCAAATATGTTTCTTCACCGCTATTCTTGGACATTCTCTATTCTTATCATCCTATTAGCAGCTGAAACATTGTCTCGTTTAAAAGAATTAACACTCAAGCAATATCTTATTGGGATTATTCCCTTAGCTCTTGGATTTATTGTTACAGCATTGTTCCAAAGTCATTATGACTTTTTAGAACCTTCGCAAGTCATTATCACCTTTGCTTTCTTAGCTGCTTATGCTATTATACTCATCAGTTATGTAAATAAGTATCTATCATTTAAACTTTTTGTCAGCTTTACACTTATCTTTACAATTTTTGAAATATCATTAAATACTTATTATCAAATCGCAGCCCTTGATAGCGAGTGGGTCTTTCCTTCTCGACAAAGCTATAATCGTAACTTGACAGACGTTGACAAACTTGTCAATGAAACACAAGAACTGAATACTACCTTCTATCGTACCGAAGAATTGTTACCTCAAACTGGCAATGACAGTATGAAATATAATTACAATGGTATCTCTCAATTTTCATCTATCCGAAATACGACCTCTAGTAGCACATTAGACCGGCTTGGCTTTAAATCAACAGGGACTAATCTTAACCTTCGCTACCAAAATAATACCTTGCTGATGGATAGTTTATTTGCTGTGAAGTATAATCTTTCTGAAACTAGTGTTAATAAATTTGGTTTCAATTATGTTGACGGTTCCGGCAATGTATCACTTTATGAAAATCAACATGCTAGTCAACTAGCTATTTTAACGAATGGTATTTACAAGGATATTGACTTTAGTGTCAACACGCTTGACAACCAAACTAATTTTATCAATAACTTGACAGAATTATCTGAGAAATACTTCACACGTTTAGCTTCTCAACTAACCGGTGGTGCTAATTTGCTTAATAACCGAGTCACCACTACAAATGATGGTCAGTTGACAACAAGTGCTACTTATCAAGTCACTGTCACTGCTAATACTCAACTTTATGTAAGTATCCCTAACATTACTTTCTCTAATGATAATAGTGAATCTGTTCAAATTACAGTTAATGGAAAAACGACAGAATACACAACCGATAATGCTTACAGCTTCTTTGACCTTGGCTACTTTGAAGAAGGACAAACGTTTGACATCACATTTACTTTCCCTGAAAATAGTCAAGTTTCCTTCAATCAACCTAATTTTTATGCTTTAGATTTAACAAGTTATCAAAAAGCTATGGCGATTATTGACAATCCAGACGTTACCGTTACAACTGATAAAAATACCGTTACTGCTACTTATAAAGCAGACAAAGATAGTTCACTATTCTTCACCATTCCATGTGATAAAGGATGGACAGCTACACAAAATGGGGAAAAACTTACGGTTTCAAAAGCGCAAGATGGTTTTATGAAAGTTGATGTGAAAGCTGGTGAAGGTAAAGTAACGTTAACTTACATCCCAAATGGTTTTAAAGAAGGAGCTTACCTATCCATATTAGGAATCATCCTTTTCCTTGCTTATATGATTGTACGAAGAACGTATCATTTAAGGATAAAAGCAGGCTAAATTTTAGCCTGCTTTATTTTTAGGTCTTGAATTTACAATATAAGTGCACAATAAAAACTCATAAGATTTTTCTAGTAAAATAGGATTGAACAAAAATCTTGCGAAAGGAAATCTTATGAGCTACCATCATTTTACCATAGATGAACGAGAAAGTATTCTGATTTATCGTACTAAAGGGATGACCTTTTCTCAAATAGCACGACTATTACATCGGCACCCCTCAAGTATTAGCCGTGAATTAAAACGTCATTCCAAACAAGGCAACTATTCGCCTAGTAGGGCACAAACAGCTTATCATCTCGCTAAATCGCATTGTGGGCGAAAAAGGAAATTAGAAATAGATACTGAACTCAGTCAGACCGTCAAGCATCTTTTTCTTGAGTGTCAATGGTCGCCAGAAGAAATTGAGGGGCGATTACGTTTAGAACGAGAAAGACACGTCATTAGTTATCAAACCATTTATAGAGCTATCTATCGCGGTCGCTTTGACGACACACCTCTTTCACATGGTGCTCGTGGGGTTGTTCGCAAACTTCGTCACCATGGTAAAACACGCCATACAAAATCCCATGGGGAAAAGCAAGGAAAAATTCCTATTTCTCATACCATTCATGAGAGACCAACAGCAGCTAATGAACGCTCGAGAATAGGTGATTGGGAAGCCGATACTGTTGCTGGAAATACTGGAAAAGCTTGCCTAGTAACACTCACTGATAGGCATTCCCGCTTCCTCAAAATTCAGAAAGTAGCCGTCAAGAAAAGTAAATTGGTTATAGAAGCCATGGTAAATATGTTAGAGTCTCTACCAAAAGAAACAGTGGCTCCTGATAGAGGTAAGGAATTCTCAGGACATCCTGAACTCACCGAGAAACTAAATGTCGAAGTCTATTTTCCTGATCCTCATGCTCCTTGGCAACGAGGAACAAATGAGAATACAAATGGCTTATTGCGAGAGTATTTCCCAAAAGGAAGTGACTTAACAGAGGTAGAACACTTGATTATTCAGGAATGGGAAAATAAATTAAACAACAGACCACGAAAATGTCTAAACTGGAAAACACCTTATGAAGTTTTTTATGGGATAAATGTGCACTTAATTTGACAATTCGCCGTATAAAAAAATCCTAAGTAAACTTAGGAAGGTGTCTTACCACTCCGGCAGTAGGACTCGAACCTACGACATCATGATTAACAGTCATGCGCTACTACCAACTGAGCTATGCCGGATAAAGAAAAAAACTGCTAGGCAGTAGTTTATAGTCCGTACGGGATTCGAACCCGTGTTACCGCCGTGAAAAGGCGGTGTCTTAACCCCTTGACCAACGGACCAGAAGCTTTAGGGATTTCTCCTCAACACTCATACTATTATATCAGATATTTTTTCTTTGTCTATAGTTTTTTTCAATTTTTTTACAAAAATTATTGGTAAAAAATGTAAAACAGTCAAATCATAAAAAAAGTTATCAAAATAGGATTTATAGATATTTTTTTATAAAAAATGATTAGTAGAAATTCACACTATTTCTCGCTTACTTCCCAATCATGATTTATTGTTATGAGTTGATTTTTAGTTGACAGCATAGTCGATATTTTGATAGAATGTTCAAGTTGATATGGTCTCATAGCTCAGCTGGATAGAGCATTCGCCTTCTAAGCGAACGGTCGCAGGTTCGAATCCTGCTGGGATCAAATCTTAAGTCGGCTTAAAGCCGGCTTTTTTTATTTTTGGGAACTATATACCAGTTTACACTAGACACAATATATAGTGCTTACGAGAATATCAAAAATACAATATGTTGTTGGTGGTGTAAACTGGTATATAGTTCCCTTATTTTTAATGTTTCACATGAAACAAAGCAACTAAAAAAGAGTAGTAAGAAAACATGGTAAATTAACTCCTTTACTACTCTTTTTATTCCTTCACTACAAGCTAAATTACTTGTGATAAGGGCTTCCTTGTTGAATCATAAAAACACGGTAAATTTGTTCTGATAGAACTAAACGCATTAATTGATGAGGTAGGGTTAATAAACCAAAACTCAAGCGCAGATTAGCACGTTTTTTGACCTTATCTGCTAAACCAAGGCTTCCTCCAATCACAAAAACAATATCAGAATAGCCTCTTAATGTCGCATCAGCAATAATTTGACTAAAAGCTTCTGAAGATAGTTGTTTTCCCTCGATGGCTAGGACAATAACATAATCACGCTCTGAAATCTTTGCTAGGATGCGTTCGCCCTCTTTTTCCATAATTTGCTGATTTTGTGCAGCACTAGCATTATCTGGTATTTTTTCGTCTGCTAACTCGACAATTTCAAATTTTGCAAAGCGACTCATGCGTTTACCATATTCGGCAATACCATCTTTTAAATACTTTTCTTTTAATTTTCCAACAGCGATAATTTTTACTTTCATAGCTCCATTTTACCACATATTCACAAGCTTTTCACACCTTATCCACATGTCCATAAACCATCAACATAGCTTTGAATCAGGATTTTTTCACATTTTCAAAAAGTGTTCCACAGGTTGTGGATTACTTTACTTTTTTTACTTTTAAGGTATAATTAAGTTAATTTTTATATGCTATCCAAGAAAAATAGGAGGTAGAGACGTGAAAAAAATAAAATCACCAAATTTACCCAAGTTGCCAAAATTTAATTACAAAAATTGGTTAAAACCATTGGGTGTCATTCTAGTCGGCTTTATAGCTGGTATCGCAGGTACAATACTCATCCTAAATATGGCAGGTATTTCAATCACTAACGTCAGTGGTTCAAGTACAAAAACAACAACAAGTAGCGTAAGCTATTCTAACTCTAACGATACAACAAAAGCTGTGGAAAAAGTTCAAGACGCAGTTGTATCTGTTATTAACTACAAATCGGACTCGTCGTCTTCTACAAGTGACCTCTACAATCAAATGTTTGGCAATGATTCAGACAGTAGTAGCGATTCAAGCTCTACGGATGATTTGACTGTTTACAGTGAAGGTTCTGGGGTTATTTACAAAAAAGATGGTGATTCTGCTTATGTCGTCACTAACAATCACGTTATTGATGGGGCCGAACAAATTGAAATCATGCTTGCTGATGGAACAAAAGTTGTTGGTGAGCTAGTCGGAGCAGATACTTATTCAGATATTGCCGTTGTCAAGATTTCTTCTGACAACGTATCTACAGTTGCTGAATTTGCCGATTCTGATAAATTAACTGTCGGTGAAACTGCTATCGCTATTGGTAGCCCACTTGGTACTGAATATGCTAACTCTGTAACACAAGGTATTGTCTCAAGTCTTAGCCGTACAGTAACCATGACAAATGATGATGGGAAAACTATCTCAACAAATGCTATCCAAACAGATGCAGCAATTAACCCAGGTAACTCTGGTGGTGCTTTAATTAACATTGAAGGACAAGTTATCGGTATCAATTCAAGTAAGATTTCATCTACATCAAGTTCTGGTGAATCTGTCGAAGGTATGGGATTTGCCATTCCATCTAACGATGTTGTATCCATTATTAACCAATTGGAAGAAAATGGACAAGTTATCCGCCCAGCACTTGGTATTTCAATGGCAAATTTGAGCGATCTTTCAACAAATGCAATTGCTCAACTTAACATTCCAACAAGTGTAACAAGCGGTGTCGTTGTTGCTACTGTTCAATCTGGTATGCCTGCTGAAGGTAATCTTGAACAGTATGATGTCATCACAGCTATTGACGACCAAGAAGTAACATCTACTTCAAATCTCCAAAGTATCCTTTATGGTCATTCTGTTGGTGACTCTGTCAAAGTAACCTTCTACCGTGGAACTGATAAGAAAACAGCCACAATTGAATTAACTAAGACAACACAAGATTTATCTTCCTCAAACTGATATGAAAATGAGGCTGAGCATTCCTCAGCCTCATTTTTTAAGGATAAAAGACTTATGCCTGAAACACTCACATTAATCAAAATTGAAAATATCTCACCTAATCCCTACCAACCCCGTTTAGAATTTAAACAAGAAGAGCTGGAAGAACTAGCACGTTCGATTAAAACTAATGGGCTTATTCAGCCGATTATCGTCCGAGAATCAACTGTCTTTGGTTATGAGCTTATTGCTGGTGAAAGACGTCTAAGAGCCTCAAAAATGGCAGGTTTAACCGAAATTCCTGCTATCATTAAAAATATCTCTAATCAGGAGAGTATGCAGCTAGCTATCGTTGAAAATTTGCAACGTTCTGATTTGAATCCAATCGAAGAAGCAAAAGCTTACCAGCAACTTCTGGAAAAAAATCAAATGCCCCATGAAGAATTAGCACAATTTATGGGAAAATCTCGCCCCTACATTACCAATTGCCTCAGATTACTTAACCTTCCTAAAAGTCTCTCTGATGCCGTTGAAAAAGGTGAGCTGTCTCAAGGACACGCGCGTGTTCTTTTAACCCTTAAAAATGTGGAAGAACAAGAGAAGTGGTATCAAAAAATTCTGACAGAGGATATTAGCGTTAGAAAACTTGAACATTTACTAAAACCTGCTAAAAAGAAAAAAAATCGTCCCAAAAAGGAAGATATTTTCATTCGAAATCAAGAAGAAGAATTGACCAAACAGTTAGGACTTCCTGTTAAAATTACCATCTCTAAAACTGGCACAAAAGGAGAGGTGAGTTTACATTTTCAATCTGAAGAAGACTTAAACAGAATTATCAACAAGCTATTTTAGCTTGTTGATTTCTTTTTTTATTTTTCACAGTTTTCCACAGAAAAAACAGTTGATAATCCCCAGTTTTATCGCACTTTCCTTGTTTTCCACACCTTGTGGAAAACTTTCGTAAACAATGTGTTTTTTTTATTTCCACCGTTGTGGAAAACTTTTTTTTTTTATGTTAGAATAGGTATTGAATTATCCAAAAAAAGGAAACTACTATGACTGAAAATGAACAAATTTTTTGGAGTAGGGTTTTGGAATTAGCAAAAAACCAACTAAAACAAGCAACATATGAATTTTTTGTTTTGGATGCTCGTTTGATTCAAATTGAGCAAAATACGGCTACCATTTATTTAGACCCTATGAAAGAGTTGTTTTGGAATAAAAATCTTAAACCAATTATTTTAACGGCTGGTTTTGAGGTTTATAATGCTGAAATTGTTGTCAACTATGTCTTTGAAGAGGATTTAACCAATCAAACAGGAGTAGTGACAACTTCACAAACTGTTCCAACAACTCAAAAAAACACTTTGCCCCTAGTCGATTCTGACTTAAATACCAAATATACCTTTGATAATTTCGTACAAGGTGACGAAAACCGTTGGGCATTTTCTGCGTCTTACGCCGTTGCAGACGCTCCAGGAACAACTTACAATCCTCTTTTTATTTGGGGAGGACCTGGGTTGGGAAAAACTCACTTGCTCAATGCCATTGGTAATACGGTTTTGCAAAATAATCCCAATGCGCGTGTAAAGTACATTACTGCTGAAAATTTTATCAATGAATTTGTTATTCATATCCGTTTGGACACAATGGAAGAGTTAAAGGAAAAATTCCGCAATCTTGATGTCTTGCTAATTGATGATATTCAATCCCTAGCGAAGAAAACATTGTCTGGGACACAGGAAGAATTTTTCAATACTTTCAATGCTCTTTATGATAATAACAAGCAAATTGTATTGACAAGTGACCGTACACCTGACCATCTGGACAACCTTGAGCAACGTTTGGTCACGCGCTTCAAATGGGGCTTGACAATCAATATCACTCCCCCTGATTTTGAAACACGTGTTGCCATTTTAACGAATAAAACGCAAGAATATAATTATATTTTTCCGCAAGATACTATTGAGTATTTAGCAGGACAATTTGAGTCCAACGTTCGTGACCTTGAGGGAGCTTTAAAAGATATTAGCCTTGTTGCTAGCATTAAAAAGATTGAAACCATTACGGTTGATGTCGCAGCAGAAGCGATTCGCGCTCGTAAGCAAGACGGTCCAAAAATGACAGTTATCCCAATCGATGAAATCCAAAGCCAAGTTGGAAAATTCTATGACGTTACTGTTAAAGAAATCAAGGCAACCAAACGGACGCAAGATATTGTTTTGGCGCGCCAAGTAGCCATGTATCTCGCGCGTGAAATGACTGATAACTCACTTCCAAAAATCGGGAAGGAGTTTGGCGGTCGCGACCACTCAACGGTCTTACATGCCTACAATAAAATCAAAAATATGTTAGCTCAAGATGACAGTTTGCGTATTGAAATTGAAACCATCAAAAATAAGATAAAATAGGTGTTGTGGATAACATTAAAATTCCCAGTAACTTATCCACAGATTGTTAACAACTCTTTTTGCGCGACTTTTGTGCGATTTTAGGACTTATCAACAATATAAACAAGACCTACTACTACTACTAATTTAATACTTAATAACTAAAGGAGTTTCCCTATGATTAAATTCTCAATAAATAAATCTTTCTTTCTTCAAGCATTGAATGCAACCAAGAGAGCAATTTCTACTAAAAATGCGATTCCTGTTCTTTCAACAATTAAAATTGAAGTTCAAAATAGTAACATTACATTGACTGGTTCTAACGGACAAATTTCAATTGAAAATACTATTCCAACTTCTAATGACAATGCAGGCTTATTGATTACTTCAACTGGTGCTGTACTATTAGAAGCAAACTTCTTTATTAATATTGTTTCAAGTCTTCCAGATGTGACATTAGACTTTGAAGAAATTGAACACCATCAAATTGTTCTAACAAGTGGTAAATCAGAAATTACCTTAAAAGGAAAAGATGTTGACCTTTACCCTCGTATTCAAGAAATAGCTACTGAAAATCCTTTAGTTTTGGAAACAAAACTATTGAAATCTATCATTGCTGAAACAGCCTTTGCAGCAAGTCTTCAAGAAAGCCGTCCAATCTTGACTGGTGTTCACATGGTTCTCAGTGACCACAAAGACTTTAAAGCAGTCGCAACTGATTCTCACCGTATGAGCCAACGTAAATTAACTTTGGAAAACACTTCAAATGATTTCAACGTTGTTATTCCAAGTAAATCTTTACGTGAATTTGCAGCTGTATTTACAGATGATATTGAAACGGTAGAAGTCTTCTTCTCTGATAGTCAAATGCTTTTTAGAAGCGACTACATTAGCTTCTATACACGACTTTTAGAAGGAAATTATCCTGATACTGACCGCTTATTGACAGATACTTTTGAAACAGAAGTGACATTTAATACCAATGCACTTCGTTCAGCAATGGAACGTGCTCACTTGATTTCAAATGCAACACAAAATGGTACTGTTAAACTTGAAATTGCTAATAATAGCGTTTCTGCTCACGTTAACTCACCTGAAGTCGGTAAAGTTAACGAAGAATTGGATACTATTGACCAATCAGGCAACGATTTGACAATCAGCTTTAACCCAACTTATCTGATTGAAGCTCTTAAAGCCTTGAAGAGTGAAACAGTTGTTATTCGCTTTATTTCACCAGTGCGTCCATTTACTTTGATGCCAGATGATGATGCTGAGAACTTTATTCAATTAATCACTCCAGTTCGTACAAACTAAAAATCTTTAAGAAAAATTTAAGGAAGAATTTATACACTATAATCATCCTAAAACTTTTCTTTTTCATAATCTCCAGCGGGAGCACTGTTCATGCAGTGTTCTCGTTTTTTATGGTATAATATCTAATAATATGATGCTTTATATTATGGCTAATCCCCATGCAGGAAATCATGGGACAAAACAAGTTATCAGTGATATTGAAAAACATCATACATCAGATATTTGCACTTTATTAACACGCTATAAAAACGATGAATTACATCAAGTTGAGAGACTGCTAAAAACATTTGACCCAGAAAAAGATAAGCTTCTGATTGTCGGAGGAGATGGGACATTATCAAAAGTTCTCTATCATTTGCTAGCCAATCTTCCGTTTGCCTATTGTCCTGTCGGTTCTGGTAATGATTTTGCGCGTGCTCTTGGTATAGTACCAAACTTAGAAGCATTATTAGCCTCGCTAACAAATCTGCCTAAAGAAATCACGTTTTACAGTTATCAAGAAGGTTTAGTATTAAATAGCTTAGATTTAGGATTTGCAGCATGGGTTGTTAATCAAGCTGCTAATTCAACATTAAAAACTGTGCTTAATAAATGCCACTTTGGAAAATTGACTTATGTTGCAACCGCCATTCAATTTTTATTAAAAAATCCCCTCCAAGCTTCTGTGAGTTCGGAAGGAGATAACTTGACCTTAGATGACCATTTCTTTTTCTCGTTAGCTAATAATACTTATTTTGGTGGAGTGATTATGATTTGGCCAATGGCGACTGTTCATTCTGAGAATTTGGAGTGTGTTTATGCCAAAGGAGAAACTTTTTTCCAACGATTAACGGTACTGTTATCTTTGGTTCTTAAAAGACGTGAGAAATCATCTTACTTAAATCACTGTTCGTTAAAACAGGTTACTGTTAACTTTCCAAAAGAGAGTTTAATTGAAATTGATGGTGAAGTTGTATCACTAAACGAAATTACTTTATCACCACAAAAACGCTATATTTGTTTGTAAAAGGAGAAATATGTACGAACTTGGAAGTCATGTTGAAATGAAAAAGCCCCATGCTTGTACGATAAAAGCTACTGGAAAAAAAGCCAATGAATGGGAAGTCATTCGACTTGGGGCTGATATTAAAATTCGTTGCACAAACTGCGACCATATTGTCATGATGAGCCGCCACGACTTTGAACGCAAATTAAAGAAAGTTTTGTCGTAAACTAAAAATAATCATACTGAACTCAATTTTTATGTCTAATAGCGCTTGCTATATAGTAGGAATGCTTGTTTAATGCTGAGTTTTTCTGCTATAATAGGTATGATTGAATAATTTAAACGGAGACTAATAAAATATGGCTTTAACAGCAGGTATTGTTGGTTTACCAAACGTCGGAAAATCAACTCTTTTTAATGCGATTACTAAAGCAGGTGCGGAAGCTGCTAACTATCCTTTCGCGACAATCGATCCTAACGTTGGTATGGTAGAAGTTCCAGATGAACGTCTACAAAAATTGACTGAGCTTATCACACCTAAAAAAACAGTCCCAACAACATTTGAATTTACTGATATTGCAGGTATCGTAAAAGGGGCTTCTCGTGGTGAAGGTCTTGGTAACAAATTCCTGGCTAACATTCGTGAAGTTGATGCGATTGTTCACGTTGTTCGTGCTTTTGATGACGAAAACGTTATGCGTGAACAAGGGCGTGAAGATGCCTTTGTTGACCCACTTGCTGATATTGATACCATTAACTTGGAATTGATTCTTGCTGACTTGGAATCTGTTAACAAACGTTATGCGCGTGTTGAAAAAGTAGCACGTACACAAAAAGACAAAGATTCTGTTGCAGAATTTAACGTTCTTCAAAAAATTAAACCAGTCCTTGAAGACGGAAAATCAGCACGTACGGTTGACTTTACAGAAGAAGAACAAAAAATCGTTAAACAATTGTTCCTTTTGACAACAAAACCAGTGCTTTATGTTGCAAACGTTGATGAAGATAAAGTAGCTAATGCAGACGATATCGAATACGTAAAACAAATTCGTGAATTTGCTGCAACTGAAAATGCAGAAGTTGTTGTCATCTCAGCGCGTGCCGAAGAAGAAATCTCTGAACTTGATGATGAAGATAAAGCATTATTCCTTGAAGACCTTGGTTTAACAGAATCTGGTGTTGATAAATTGACACGTGCTGCTTATCATTTGCTTGGTCTTGGCACTTACTTTACAGCAGGTGAAAAAGAAGTCCGTGCATGGACATTCAAACGTGGTATCAAAGCTCCTCAAGCAGCTGGTATCATTCACTCTGATTTTGAACGTGGATTTATCCGTGCGATTACAATGTCTTATGATGACTTAATCAAATATGGTTCTGAAAAAGCTGTCAAAGAAGCAGGTCGTCTTCATGAAGAAGGGAAAGATTATGTGGTTCAAGATGGTGATATCATGGAATTCCGCTTTAACGTATAAGCAAAATTAATTAAATATTGCCGAGGTTGGAAAAAAGTTTTTTCCAGCCCTTTTGGCATTTATTGGAAAGGAAAATTAATGGTAAAAATGATTGTTGGTCTGGGAAACCCAGGCAGTAAATATCACGAAACAAGGCATAATATTGGTTTTATGGCAATTGACCGCATTGCTAAGGATTTCAATGTCACATTTTCAGAGGAAAAGAATTTTAAAGCAGAAGTTGGTTCTTGTTTTATCAACGGAGAAAAAGTTTATCTAGTCAAACCAATCACTTTCATGAACAATTCAGGCATCGCTGTTCATGCTTTGTTGACGTATTATAATATTGATATTGAAGATTTCTTGGTGATTTATGATGATTTAGATATGAAAGTGGGGCGTATTCGCCTACGTCAGAAAGGCTCTGCTGGTGGGCATAATGGCATAAAATCTATCATTACTCACACTGGAACGCAGGCATTTGACCGTATTAAAGTTGGTATTGGACGTCCAAAGCAAGGTCGTTCGGTAGTTGACCATGTTCTTGGAAAATTTGACCAAGATGACTATATTACAGTTACTAATACACTTGAAAAGGTTAATGAAGCTGTTCAAGTGTATTTACAGGAAGCAGATTTTGTAAAAACCATGCAAAAATTTAATGGGTAAGTCTATGAATATTATTGATTTATTTAGTCAAAATAAGGTCATTCAAACATGGCATAGCGGCGTGGCTAATCTTGGTAGGCAACTGATTATGGGCTTATCAGGTTCTAGTAGAACTCTTGCCATTGCTTCTGCTTATCAGGCTAATGAGGAAAAAATAGTTGTTATCACCTCAACACAAAATGAAGTTGAAAAATTGGCTAGTGATTTATCTAGCTTGATTGGTGAGGACAAGATTTATACTTTTTTTGCGGATGATGTTGCGGCGGCAGAGTTTATTTTTGCTTCGATGGATAAGGCACACTCACGCCTAGAAGCTTTAAATTTTTTACAAGATAATAAGCAATCTGGTATCTTAATTACAAGTTTAGTGGGAGCCCGTGTTTTACTACCAAATCCAGAAATTTATGCTGAAAGTCAGCTAAATTTTGTTGTCGGTGAGGATTACAATCTTGACAAGGTTGTAAAGGAACTGTCAAATGTCGGTTACCAAAAAGTATCACAGGTTCTTAATCCAGGCGAATTTAGTCGGCGTGGTGATATCGTTGATATTTATGAGATGACAGCTGACTATCCTTATCGTTTAGAGTTCTTTGGTGATGAAGTTGATGGCATTCGTCAGTTTGATGCAGAAACACAAAAATCACTTAGTAATATTGAGCAGGTAACCATTTCCCCAGCTGATGAGCTCATTTTATCGGAAGAAGATTTTGCTAGAGCTAGTAAGGCATTTGAGACGTTTTTAGAGACTGCTAAAGATAAACAGCAGGTTTATTTAAGTGAGCTTTATGCTGCAACTCAGGAACAGTATAAGCATCAAGACATTAGACGTTTCTTATCACTCTTTTATGCGAAGGGATGGACGTTACTTGATTACATTCCTAAGGGAACACCAGTCTTTTTTGATGATTTTCAAAAGCTAGTTGACCGCAATGCTAAGTTTGATTTGGAAGTTGCAAACTTATTGACAGAAGATTTACAACATGGTAAAGCAGTGTCAAGTTTGGTTTACTTCGCTGATATTTATAAAGACTTACGTCAATATCAGCCAGCAACGTTCTTTTCTAATTTTCATAAAGGATTGGGTAATCTTAAATTTGATAACCTTCATAATTTTACACAATATCCAATGCAAGAATTTTTCAATCAATTTCCGTTATTGATTGATGAAGTTAATCGTTATCAAAAATCTAAAGCGACCGTTTTAATTCAAGCAGATTCGCAGCATGGCTTAGAACGTTTACAGGAGAATTTACATGAATATGGTTTGGAATTACCTGTGGTTGCTGCAGATGATTTACAAGCACAACAAGCTCAGCTAGTCGTTGGGAATTTATCAAATGGCTTTTATTTTGCTGATGAGAAAATTGTTCTCATTACCGAGCATGAAATTTACCATAAGAAAATTAAGCGCCGTATTCGTCGTTCAAATATTAGCAATGCCGAACGTTTGAAAGACTACAATGAATTGTCAAAAGGTGATTATGTGGTTCACCATGTTCATGGTATTGGTAAATTTTTAGGAATTGAAACAATTGAAATCCATGGTGTACACCGCGATTATTTGACTATTCAATATCAAGGTTCTTCAACAATTTCATTGCCAGTAGAGCAAATTGAAAGTTTATCAAAATACGTTTCTGCAGATGGCAAGGAACCTAAAATCAATAAATTAAATGATGGTCGTTTCCAAAAGACCAAACAAAAGGTTTTTAAGCAAGTTGAAGACATTGCGGATGATTTGTTGAAATTGTATGCGGAACGTAGTCAGCTAAAAGGTTTTGCTTTTTCACCAGACGATGATTTGCAGCGGGAATTTGACGAAGATTTTGCTTTTGTAGAAACAGAGGACCAGCTTCGCTCTATCAAGGAAATTAAGCACGACATGGAAAAAGATAAGCCAATGGATCGCTTATTGGTTGGGGATGTTGGCTTTGGTAAAACAGAAGTTGCGATGCGCGCCGCTTTTAAAGCTGTTAAAGACCATAAACAAGTAGCTGTCTTAGTGCCAACAACTGTTCTTGCTCAACAACACTACACAAATTTCTCAGAGCGTTTTGAAAATTATCCTGTTACAGTTGATGTGCTTAGTCGTTTCCGTAGCAAAAAAGAGCAAAATGACACCCTAGACAAGTTGAAAAAAGGTCAAGTTGATATCATTATTGGTACTCATCGTCTGTTATCTAAAGATGTTGATTTTGCTGATTTAGGTTTGATTATTATTGATGAGGAGCAACGTTTCGGCGTTAAGCACAAAGAAAAATTAAAAGAGCTTAAGACTAAAGTTGATGTATTGACCTTGACAGCGACTCCAATTCCACGAACCCTTCACATGTCAATGTTGGGAATTCGCGACCTGTCAGTTATTGAAACGCCACCGACTAATCGTTACCCTGTTCAAACTTACGTTTTGGAAACTAATACTGGTCTGATTCGTGAGGCTATCATTCGTGAAATTGACCGTAGCGGACAAGTTTTCTACGTTTACAATAGGGTTGACACCATTGACCAAAAAGTGTCAGAATTGCAAGAGTTGGTTCCTGAAGCAAGCATTGGTTTTGTTCATGGTCAGATGAGTGAAATTCAACTTGAAAATACGCTCATGGACTTTATTGACGGTGTTTACGATGTTCTGGTTGCGACAACTATCATTGAAATAGGCGTTGATATTTCTAATGTTAATACTTTATTTATCGAAAATGCAGACCACATGGGCTTGTCAACTTTGTATCAACTTCGTGGACGTGTTGGGCGTTCTAATCGAATTGCTTACGCCTACCTCATGTACCGCCCAGACAAGATTTTGACAGAGGTCTCTGAAAAACGTTTAGATACCATTAAAGGCTTTACAGAATTAGGTTCTGGTTTCAAAATTGCCATGCGTGATTTGTCCATTCGTGGTGCAGGAAATATTCTTGGCGCCTCACAAAGTGGTTTTATTGACTCTGTTGGTTTTGAAATGTATTCGCAGTTACTAGAAGAGGCTATCGCTAAGAAACAAGGCAAATTTCAAGCGCGCCGTAAGAGCAATGCGGAGATGAATTTACAAATTGATGCCTATTTACCAAGCGAATATATTGACGATGAACGTCAAAAAATTGAAATTTATAAACGTATTCGTGAAATTGAAAGCCAGAAAGATTATCAAAGTTTACAAGATGAGTTAATTGACCGTTTTGGCGAATACCCTGACCAAGTCGCCTACTTACTTGAAATTGGCTTGGTTAAAACTTATATGGACAATGCTTTCACAGAACTTGTGGAACGTAAAGATAACAATCTATTAGTACGTTTTGAAAAAGCTTCGCTGCAACATTACTTGACACAAGATTATTTTGAAGCTCTTTCAAAAACAAACTTGAAAGCCCGTATTGGCGAAAATCAAGGTAAAATTGAAATTACTTTTAATATCCGTGATAAAAAAGATTATGAGATTTTAGAAGAACTTCAGAATTTCGGTAAAATGCTAGCTGAAATCAAATCCAGAAAAATTGAAAAAGACTAGCTGTCAAAGCCTTTTGTCAGTAGAAAGCTAGTATATCAAAGAGATTTTATGGTAAACTTTTTGATAAAGTCTAGACTGGAATTATCAAGGAGGTCAAAATGGAACTTAAATACAGATTAGTTGAATTGAGAAAGGAAAAAATCTCTCCCAAGAAGAATTGGCAGAAAAACTCTATGTTTCACGTCAAACAATTTCTAATTGGGAACGAGGTAAAACTTACCCAGATATTAATTCACTTTTGTTGATAGCGACCTATTTTGGCATTTCCTTAGATAATCTAATCAAAGGAGATGTTGATATTATGAAACATCAAGTTGACCAGTCGCAGTTTAAGAAATGGCTCATTATTGGAGGAATTTCTTGGTTTCTTTTCTTGGTAGCAGTACCCACACGTTATTTATTGGATTCAGGACAGGCGGCTGCGATTCTGTGGCTATTGTCTATGCCAGTTGCCTATTCAGCTTTTCAAATATTATATATCTTAAAAAATCGAGAACTTCAGACCTATGCTGATATTTTAAATTTTTTAAATCCTAAAAAGAATGTAAAAACAAGTATTTTAAGTGAATTGTGGTTTGTGGTTAGTGTGATAGTTATTGCATTTATTATCTTTTTTGCTGGTACAGTTATTTCTGCCCTGATTTTTCATTATTAAATTATTTTAAGCCATTTCATAATTTACATAGGAGGGGATTAGCTCTCTTTTATTACATTATCTTAACAAACGCGTTTAAGTCAGCTATTTTCCTAAAAAAATGATAAAATAGAAAAGATTGCGAGGTGACATATTATGAGACTCGATAAATATTTAAAAGTATCCCGTATTATAAAACGTCGTCCAGTAGCTAAAGAAGTTGCAGATAAAGGACGCATCAAAGTCAATGGTATCTTAGCCAAATCATCAACTGATTTAAAAATTAACGACGAAATTGAAATTCGTTTTGGAAATAAATTGCTAACAGTACGTGTTCTAGAAATGAAAGATAGCACGAAAAAAGAAGATGCAACCAGAATGTATGAAATCATTAACGAAACAAGGATAGAAGCGGATGGAGAAACCTAATATCGTTCAATTGAACAATCAATATATCAATGATGAAAACACCAAAAAACGTTATGTCGAAGAAGAAAACCGCAAACGTAATCGTTTTATGGGGTGGATTTTGATTGTTGTCATGCTACTGTTTATTTTACCAACTTATAACCTTGTTAAAAGTTATCAAACTTTACAAGAGCGTAAAGAGCAAGTTGTTTCACTGCAAAAAAGTTATGATAAATTAGTCGTTGAAACAGACGCAGAAAAGCTACTAGCTGACCGTCTAAAAGATGATACTTATATTGAAAAATATGCTCGCGCTAAATATTACTTGTCACGTTCTGGTGAAACAATCTATCCGTTGCCAAACTTATTACCAAAATAATATGGAAAATTTAATCGAAACCATTGAAAAATTTCTGGCTTATTCCGATGAAAAATTGGAAGAATTAGCCAAAGAAGATCAAAAACTCAGAGAAGAAAATCATCAATCAACTAAAAACTAACGAAAGGAGAAGCTAATGAAAAAACTATTTGCAGTAATGCTGATACCATTTTTCTTGACTTCTCTTTCTGTCGTTAGTACCGAAAAAACGATTGCCTTAACAAATGAAGAAAAGTATCAACTGACGTCAAATATAGTAGCGGAAACAACTTATTTTGATAGTATTCCGACCAATCCTATTTTGGCTCAGGACAGCAACACCTACAAAGACACTGCTTTAACGACAGTATCTGATACTTTATCAACTGGTGATACGCTGTCAATTGTTGATTTAACCATTAACGATAGTGCCATTCCAGTTTTTGAATTATCGGATGGCAGTTATATTGAAGCCAGTCGTCAATTCATTTATAATGATGTTGTGCTTAGCCAAGAAAATATTTCAAAAGAATATTGGCTAGAAGATGGTTTTAAAGTTTATCAAGCACCTTATGTCACGGGAACCAAAGAAGTAAAAACTGATTTGACTTCGTATTCAGAAGTGCCAGTGACTCAAAAAGCAACAACTTACCACGGAACTTATTATAAAGTAGATGGTAAAGGTTGGATTAGCGAAGACGATTTGTCAGCTACTGATAACCGTGTGGAAAAAGTTCAGCAAGTTCTTAATCAAAAATATAATAAGAGTAATTATTCTATTTACGTTAAGCAGCTATCAACGCAAACAACCGCTGGGATTAACGCTGATACTGTTATGTATTCAGCAAGCGTTGCTAAATTGGCTACACTTTATTATGTTGAGGAAGAACTTCAAGATGGTACAATTTCAGTAAACGATACTTTAAAATATGTTGATGCTATCAATAGTTTTGCTAAAGCCTATGCCCCAAGTGGTAGTGGTAAAATTAGCAAAACCGCTGATGATAAAGAATATACTATTGATGATTTGTTAAAAGCTGTCGCTCAAAATTCTGATAATGTGGCAACTAATATTTTAGGTTATTATGTTGCTAATCAATATGATGATGACTTTAATTCAGAAATTAGTGCGATAGCAGGAACAGATATTGATATGAAAGTACGTAATATGTCATCTAAGACAGCAGCTAACTTAATGGAAGCTATTTACAATCAAGATGGTGGCATTATTTCTTATCTATCATCAACTGCTTTTGATACAACACGTATTTCAAGAGATATTGACGTTCAAGTAGCTCATAAAATAGGTGATGCCTATGATTACAAACATGACGTTGCCATTGTTTATGCTGATGAACCTTTCATCTTGTCAATTTTTACCAACAACGCTTCTTATGACGATATTTCAAATATCGCTAATGATGTTTACGCCATTTTAAAATAGTGATATGTACGATAATATTTTTAAAGAAATTCAAAAAAAGGCATATTTTGCCAAACATAAAAAAGTTTTAATAGCTGTATCGGGTGGAGTAGATTCTATGAATCTGCTACACTTTTTGTATATATACCGTGATAAATTAGAAATTGAGATTGGAATTGCTCATATCAATCATAAACAGCGACAAGAGTCAGAAATGGAAGAATCCTACCTTTATGAGTGGGCCGAAAAACATCAGATTCCGATTTATGTCGATTATTTTTCTGGTATTTTTTCGGAAAAAGCTGCGCGTGATTTTCGTTATCAATTTTTTAAGAAAATTATGGTAGAAAAAAACTACACTGCTGTGGTGACTGCGCATCATGCAGATGACCAAGCTGAAACGATTTTTATGCGTTTTTTGCGTGGCAGTCGTCTCCGTCATTTATCAGGAATGCAAACTGTTAGCTCGTTTGGTACAGGAGAGTTAATCCGTCCTTTTTTGACTATTCCTAAAAAAGATTTACCAGAAATTTTTCATTTTGAAGATGATTCTAATCAATCATTGGATTATCTGCGGAATCGCATTAGAAATCAATATCTGCCAAGTTTGGAAAAGGAAAATCCCAAATTTAGGCAAGCTTTGCAATATCTCGGACAGGAAAGTCAACAACTCTTTCAAGCCATTCAAGATTTAACAGCAGAAATTGACGTAACAGATTGTTCGCAATTTTTAGCACAAACAACGGCTGTACAAACTGTCCTTTTTCAAAATTATCTTGAGGAATTTCCTGATTTGCAAGTATCACACAGTCAATTTGATGAAATGCTGCGGTTGTTACGAAGTAAGGCAAATGTAGTTTATCAAATCAAGGGAAATTACTGGTTAAAGAAAGATTACCAAAGCTTTCAAATTACAAAAATCAGACCTAAGACCGATAGGGAATCAGCAGAAAAAGTGCTAGAATATGACAGTATAGTCAAATATGGTCAGTATCGATTTCAATTTAAAAACAAGGATAGGGATGGCATTCCTGTTTACAGTTCTCACCCAATTCTTTTAAGACAAAGACAAGTGGGTGATTCCATTGATTTTGGAACTTTTTCAAAAAAATTGCGTAGGCTTTTTATTGACGAAAAAATCCCAATTCAAGAACGAACAGATGCTATTATCGGTGAACAAGATAAAAAAATTATTTTTGTCTTGGTTGACGGTAAAACTTATTTGAGAAAACCCTCTAAACATGATATAATGGAGGGCGAATTGTATATTGAAAAAATTAGAAATAGGTGATGTCATGCTTGAACAAGATATTGAAAAAGTTTTGTACTCAGAAGAGGAGATTATTGCCAAAACCAAAGAATTAGGCGAACAACTAACGAAAGATTATGAAGGCAAAAATCCTCTTTTAATCGGTGTTTTGAAAGGTTCTGTACCATTCATGGCAGAATTAATCAAACATATCGATACACATGTTGAATTAGACTTTATGGTCGTTTCTAGTTATGGTAATCAAACAACTAGTAGCGGTGAAGTGAAGATTTTAAAAGACGTTGACACTAACATTGAAGGTCGTGATGTCGTCTTTATTGAAGATATCATTGATACTGGACGCACTCTTAAATACCTCCGTGACATGTTTAAATACCGTAAAGCAAATTCAGTAAAAATTGCAACTCTTTTTGATAAACCAGAAGGTCGTGTTGTCGATATCGAAGCAGATTATGTTTGCTACGATGTTCCAAACGAATTTATTGTAGGGTTTGGTCTTGATTATGCTGAACGTTACCGTAATTTACCATATGTTGGTGTACTAAAGGAAGAAATCTATTCAAAATAATAGAAGGTCGATAATTACTATATGAAAAATAACAAAAATAATGGCTTTGTTCGGAATTCCTTTATTTACATTCTTTTGATTATTGCAGGGATTACAGCCTTTCAATATTATCTAAAAGGGACAAGTACACAAAGTCAACAGATTAATTACTCAACTTTAATTAAACAAATTAAAGCGGGTGATATTAAATCAATCACTTACCAACCAAGTGGAAGTGTTATTGAAGTCAGTGGTGAATATACAAAAGCTCAAACGACTAAAACAAGTTCAAGCCTTCCGTTCTTAGAGGGCAGTACCACTTCTACTGTAACAGAATTCACTTCAATTGTTTTATCAAGTGATTCTTCTATTAAAGCCATTACAAGTGCTGCAGAAGATGCTGATGTTGAAGTTACTGTCAAACAAGAAAGTTCAAGTGGAACTTGGATTTCTTACATTATTACTTACATTCCTTTCATTGTCTTGATTGTCTTTTTCTTTGTGATGATGAATCAAGGAGGAAATGGCGCTCGTGGAGCGATGAGTTTTGGTAAAAATCGTGCCAAATCTCAAAGTAAGGGTAATGTAAAATTTCGTTTCTCTGATGTCGCAGGTGCTGAAGAAGAAAAACAAGAACTTGTTGAAGTTGTTGATTTCTTGAAAAATCCGAAAAAATACAAAGCCCTTGGTGCTCGTATTCCTGCTGGTGTCCTTTTAGAAGGCCCTCCGGGAACAGGTAAGACACTCCTTGCTAAAGCTGTCGCTGGTGAAGCTGGTGTTCCATTCTTCTCAATCTCAGGTTCTGATTTCGTTGAAATGTTTGTTGGTGTCGGTGCAAGCCGTGTAAGATCGCTTTTTGAAGATGCTAAAAAGGCTGAACGTGCCATTATTTTCATCGATGAAATTGACGCCGTTGGACGCCGTCGTGGCGCTGGTATGGGGGGGGGGAATGATGAACGTGAACAAACACTCAACCAACTCCTTATTGAAATGGACGGCTTTGAAGGCAATGAAAGTATCATTGTTATTGCAGCAACAAACCGTAGCGACGTCTTAGATCCAGCCATTCTTCGCCCAGGACGCTTTGACCGTAAAATTCTTGTAGGTAGCCCAGACGTTAAAGGACGTGAAGCTATTCTCCGAGTTCATGCTAAAAATAAACCATTAGCAGAAGATGTTAATCTAAAAGTTGTTGCCCAACAAACGCCAGGATTTGTAGGTGCCGACTTGGAAAATGTTCTTAACGAAGCAGCACTAGTTGCCGCTCGTCGTAACAAGAAAAAAATTGATGCTTCAGATATTGACGAAGCAGAAGATAGAGTTATTGCAGGACCTTCTAAGAAAGACCGTACAATCTCTCAAAAAGAACGAGAAATGGTTGCTTATCACGAAGCAGGGCATACAATCGTTGGTTTAGTACTTTCAAGTGCACGTGTTGTCCATAAAGTTACTATTGTGCCACGTGGCCGTGCTGGTGGCTATATGATTGCCCTTCCTAAAGAAGATCAAATGTTACATTCAAAAGATGATTTGAAAGAACAATTAGCTGGTTTGATGGGTGGCCGTGTTGCTGAAGAAATTATCTTTAATGCTCAAACAACAGGCGCTTCAAATGACTTTGAACAAGCCACACAATTAGCGCGTGCTATGGTAACTGAGTATGGTATGAGTGATAAACTTGGTCCTGTTCAATATGAAGGAAATCACGCAGTGATGACAGGACAATTGTCACCTGAAAAGACATATTCTGCACAAACTGCACAAATGATTGATGACGAAGTTCGCACACTTCTTAACGAAGCACGTGATAAAGCTGCGGATATTATCAATAATAACCGTGAAACACATAAACTCATTGCAGAAGCACTTCTTAAATATGAAACGCTTGATGCTGCTCAAATTAAATCAATCTATGAAACAGGAAAAATGCCTGAAGAACTAGAAAACGATACCGAAGAAGCACACGCTCTATCATATGATGAAGTCAAAGAAAAAATGGATGACTCTGATGATATTAAAGAATAGTACTATTCTTTAATATCAATAATTACCAAAAAGAGAGCCTATATAGGCTCTCTTTTGTTGTCATCAGAAAACCACTAGCTATGCTAGTGGTTCAGTGTGCTTTCAGCGTGGTATAAAAAAAATCCCCCTAAAATGATATATTAGAAAAGGTTTCCCAATCACAAACTAATATACATAAGGAGCCCCCCTGATGAAACAGGATAATAATAGTTTAGCACATACCACATGGAATTGTAAGTATCATATTGTTTTCGCCCCAAAATACCGTCGACAAATTGTATATGGAAAATATAAGGCAAGTATCGGTCAGATCATACGTCAATTATGTGACCGTAAAGGAGTAGAGATTCATGAAGCAGAAGCGTGTAAAGATCATATTCATATGTTAGTGAGTAAAAGTGGTGCAAAAGGGAAAGCATTCAGTAAGCCTTCAGGCTTTGGCCGGTAAGAGAGGCTTTCAGCCGAAGAGCAAACACGGGTGGTTTTGATTGTAGAAAGTGAAAAGAGTTCCAATCGCCCTTTTTACGCCTCCCATGTACCTTTTTCTACAAGCTCCTTAGTCATATTCTCTACTACACCCCGTGA
>CAKPVT010000003.1 GCA_934196125.1 uncultured Streptococcus sp.
GACTTAGTCCTGTGCAATACAGAACTAAATCCTTTCACTAATATTTTTTGTCCAACTTTTTGGGGTCAGTACATACCCTGTTCTTTTTAAATGCTTCCCCCAGGAATCAATGAGATAGGTAAAATGTAGTCTTTGTTTGTTTTTTCACCTTTGATGCGTTTTAGGAGAATATCGACAAGTAGACTTGCAATTTCAGCGATTGGTTGACGGATAGTAGTCAACTGTGGGAAGTAACTTTCAATGAATGATGTGCCATCATAACCAATGATTTTCAAATCATCAGGGATGTTCATATCTAGCTGTTTAGCGATTTTCATTGTCAAAATGGCTGTCAAATCATCTGAAACAAATATCCCGTCTGGACGATTGCTTGCGATGATAGATTTGATTTCCATTTCACGGCGAATTGTGGATAAGTTGTTAGGAACTTTGAAAACTTCACCGTGCGGAATTTGAAATGTAAAACCAAGGGCACGTAATTCGGTTGGTGAGTCAGTGTTATCGTGTCCGGTAATCATAATGATATTTTCGCAACCATTTTTTTGAAGCGTGCGAGCAGCTAGTTTTCCACCTTCAAAGTTGTCTGAAGCAACGATAGGGACGTTTGGAGCTAGGTTCCTATCGAAAGCAATAATTGGTGCACTGACGCGCTCGTAATCATCGATGCCAAGGTTGTGACTAGATGAAATGATGCCGTCAACTTGGTTAGCTTCAAGCATTTCAAGGTATTCACGTTCCTTGGCAGGGTCGTTTTGACTGTTGCAAATGATAGTTTTATAACCATGCTTGAACAATTCGATTTCAAGATATTCGATAAGTTCAGAATAGAAGATATTGCTAATATTAGGGAAGATTAAGCCGATAAGTTGGGCTGATTTTCCTTGGAGCCCACGGGCGAGGTTGTTTGGTTTATATCCCAAAGTTCTCATGGCCTCTTGGACTTTTTGTTTTGTCTTCTCTGACAAATAACCTTTGTTGTTGATAACGCGTGAAACGGTTGTTGGGCTTACCCCAGCAAGTTCAGCAACGTCAGTTAATTTTGCTACCATATTAGTATTTCAAATCAAAGTATGTACCAGTGACGTCTCCAGATTTCAGTGTAATTCCATTTTGACCAGCTTCTGGGAAGATACGGCTAGTAAATACTTTTTCTCCTTTATTGATAAAGATTTCAATGATCGAATTATCTACAAAAATATTGGCTGTTGTTTCTTTCGTATCGATTGTACATTCACGAGTAATACCAAATTTTGTAGCGTATTGAACACCGGCTTTACTGCGGTCAAGGATAATTTTACAGTCTTTAGTATCTACAGTCAAGCTGAGTCCATTTCCTTTGTCGTCAGCAAAAAGCAGAAGTTCTGATTTTTGATTTGCAGGGAATGTTAACTCTAACTCATAAGTATTGTTGGTTTGTGCTTTGTCAGCGAATGTTTCAGAAGAATCACGAAGAGAAGTGATTGCTTCAACTGGGTATTGATAAAGTTTACCATCTTTAATAGAAAGTTCTTTAACAAGACTAAGAGCACCTTGGTAATCGTATTGGTCAGTTGGATAGTCGATGTCAGGAAGTCCAATCCAGCTAACAGCAAGCGCACGTCCGTCAGGAGCGTTGAATGCTTGAGTCGCATAGGCTTCAAAACCATAATCAAGATTTTGAATGTCAGAAGCTCCGACTAGTTTTGCATTTTCTGTATCAAACGATTGACATACTTTGTAGGTATTTGGGTAAATGTTGCGATAATCAAGTTCAGCTTTATCAAGCCCTTGTGGGCAGTAGATAAGAACTGGTTTATCATCAACAAAAACAAGGTTTGGACACTCAATCATGTACTCTGAACCACTGTTATCAAAGTCAAGGTTTCCAACTTCTTCCCAATTTTCGACGTTTTTGTCAACAGCTTTGTAAAGTTTCACGAAGCCTGATTCGTCAAGGTTTTGAGCGCCTACGATTGCGTAGAATTGACCTTTGTAGTTGAAGATTTGTGGGTCACGGAAGTGTTCTGTAACGTCTTTTGGTTGTTGGATAAGAACGTTCTCAATCTTAGTGATGTTGCGGTCTTTGTCCATCCATGCGCTAATTTGAAGCGGGTCACGTACCCAATTTTCATCGCGGACATTTCCTGTATAGAATAGGAAGAGTTTGTCGTCGATTTCGTAGGCTGAACCAGAATAAGCACCGTGGCTATCGTTTTTAGTATCTGGACGAAGTTCTACGTTTGTTTCATGGAAGTGAACTAAGTCTTCAGATTCAGTGTGAACCCATTGTTTAAGTCCATGAGCAGCAGCAAATGGCCAGTTTTGGTAGAACAATGTGTATTTTCCATTAAAGAATGAAAAACCGTTAGGGTCATTTAAAAGTCCTGATTTTGGTTCGATGTGGTAACTAACATGCCAAGGAGATTTTTTGACATTGTTGTTAATTTTTGCCAATTCTTCGGTGCTCCAATCCTCATAAGGACGGTAACGTACTTCTTTTGGTAAATCCATATTTTTTCTCCTTTTTAAATACTATCTATAGTAATATAGTAAACGTTTTCGCCCTAAAAATCAATTATTTTCGTCCAAAAAGAAAAAAATATGATGAACGCTTGACATAAAATGTTTTTATGATAAAATGTAAATGTAGTTAAGTGAAACGCTTACAAAATAGTTCACAAATTTTTTTATAAAGGAGTTACTGTAATGGATTATGGTAAGGTAGCATCTGACGTCGTTAAGGCGGTCGGACAAGACAATCTTATTGCAGCTGCACACTGTGCGACACGTCTTCGTCTCGTACTTAAGGATGATACAAAAGTTGACCAAGCAGCTTTGGATAACAATCCAGATGTAAAAGGTACTTTTAAAATTGATGGTCAATATCAAATAATCATCGGTGCAGGTGATGTCAACTTTGTTTATGATGAATTAATCAAAGAAACTGGACTTTCAGAAGTTTCTACTGATGACTTGAAACAAATTGCAAGTAGTGGTAAAAAATTCAACCCAATCATGGCGTTGATTAAATTGCTATCAGATATCTTCGTACCAATTATTCCTGCGCTTGTTGCAGGTGGTCTTTTGATGGCATTACGTAACTTCTTGACAGCTGAAGGATTATTCGGCCCTAAATCAATTGAAGAAATGTTCCCAGCTATTGATGGTATTTCTGCCATGATTCAATTGATGTCAGCTGCACCATTCATGTTCTTGCCAATTTTAGTAGGTATCTCAGCTGCTAAACGTTTCGGAGCTAACCAATTCTTGGGTGCTGCTATTGGTATGATCATGACAACACCAGATCTTGGTGGTGCTTCTGAATTCTGGAATATCTTTGGTTACCATGTTGCACAAACAAACTACGCTTACCAAGTTATCCCAGTATTGGTTGCTGTTTGGTTGCTATCTATATTGGAAAAATTCTTCCACAAAAAACTTCCATCATCAGTTGACTTTACATTCACCCCATTGTTGTCAGTAATGATTACAGGGTTCTTGACATTTACAGTCATTGGTCCAGTAATGATGGTCATTTCTAACGCTATTACTGATATTATTGTTTGGTTGTATAACACAACAGGCTTTATCGGAATGGGTATCTTTGGTGGTACTTATTCACTAATCGTTATGACTGGTCTTCACCAATCATTCCCAGCTATTGAAACACAATTATTGTCAGCATGGACAAAAGGTGTTGGTTATGGTGACTTCATCTTCGTAGTTGCTTCAATGGCTAACGTTGCACAAGGTGCAGCAACATTTGCAATTTGGTTCTTGACTAAAAACTCTAAAACTAAGAGTCTTACATCTTCAGCAGGTGTATCAGCGCTTCTTGGCATTACAGAACCAGCTTTGTTCGGTGTTAACTTGAAATACCGTTTCCCATTCTTCTGTGCTTTGATTGGTTCAGGAGTTGCAGCAGCAGTTGCAGGTTTGGTTAAAGTAGTTGCTGTTTCACTTGGTTCAGCAGGTTTCCTTGGATTCCTTTCAATCAACGCTTCTTCAATCCCATTCTACGTTGTATGTGAATTAATCAGCTTCGCCGTTGCATTTGCTCTTACATACTTCTACGGAAAAACAAAAGCAGCAGGTGTCTTTGCAGCTGAAGCAGCAGACGCTGCTAAAGCTCAAGTCGAATCAGACGAACACGCTGTTAAAGATGGCAAAGAAGTTGCTAAAGAAGTATCAGCTCTTTCACAAGCAGGTGTTTCTGAAGAAACAGTTGTAAGCCCACTTGCTGGTCAAGTTGTAGAACTTTCATCAGTAAATGACCCAGTTTTCTCATCAGGAGCTATGGGGGAAGGTATCGCTGTAAAGCCTGAAGGCAACACAGTTTACTCACCAGTTGATGGTACTGTTCAACTTGCATTTGAAACTGGTCATGCTTACGGTTTGAAATCTGACAACGGTGCAGAAATCCTTATCCACATCGGTATCGATACTGTATCAATGGCAGGTAAAGGTTTCGAACAAAAAGTTACTACTAACCAAAAAGTTAAAAAAGGTGATGTTCTTGCGACATTTGATAGCTCAGCTATCGCACAAGCAGGTCTTGATGATACAACAATGATTATTGTTACAAATACTGCAAATTACTCTGAAGTAACTCCAGTTGCTCAAGGAAAAGTTTCTGAAGGTGTTGCGTTACTTGAACTTGAATAAGTGTATATGTATATTTTAAGAGGTGCTTTGATACCTCTTTTTAAATGGAGTTAAAACCTTGTAAATAAAGCAATCTAAGTGTTTTTATACTTGATGTATCTTTTGAAATTTTGTATAATTATAATATTGTGTATAAAATAGCATTTAAAAGGGAGATAACATGACTAAATTATACGGTAGTGTCGAAGCAGGTGGAACAAAATTTGTTTGTGCGGTTGGAGATGAAAATTTCCAAGTTGTTGAAAAAGTGCAATTTCCAACAACAACACCTTATGAAACCATTGACAAAACAGTAGCATTTTTTAAACGTTTCGAAGCAGATTTGGCAGGGATTGCTATTGGTTCTTTTGGTCCAATCGATATTGATGAAAATTCAGAAACTTATGGATATATCACAACAACTCCAAAACCACATTGGGCTAACGTTGACTTGGTTGGATTGATCTCAAAACACTTTAAAGTGCCAATTTATTTCACAACAGATGTTAACAGCTCTGCTTATGGTGAAACAATTGTTCGTAAAGGTGTTAAGAGCCTTGTTTATTACACAATCGGTACAGGTATCGGTGCTGGTGCAATTCAAAACGGTGAATTTATCGGTGGTATCGGTCATACAGAAGCTGGACACGTTTATGTGGCTCCACACCCACAAGACGTTGCAAACAACTACACTGGTTTCTGTCCTTTCCACAAAGGTTGTCTAGAAGGTATGGCAGCAGGACCATCACTAGAAGGTCGTACAGGCATTCGTGGTGAATTGATTGAGTTGAACTCAGAAATTTGGGACGTTCAAGCTTACTATATCGCACAAGCTGCTGTCCAAGCCACTCTTCTTTACCGCCCACAAGTTATTGTCTTTGGTGGTGGTGTTATGGCTCAAGAGCACATGTTGAAACGCGTTCGTGATAAATTTACTGCTTTGTTGAACGGTTATGTACCAGTTCCAGATGTAACAGAATATATCGTAACACCTGGTGTTGCCGAAAATGGTTCTGCTACTCTTGGTAACTTTGCTTTAGCTAAAAAAGTATCAGAACGCTAATTAGTAATGTCATAATAAACCATTTAGATTTGGGAAAACCAGCAGGGCTTTCTTCAATCTTTTTTCATCTGAAATCTTGCGACGTTGATTTAAGGTGTTTTCTTGTTGTTAGGGCAAAAAAAGGGTATAATCGTAGTGGGTTAAAACTCTGAAAATAGGAATCATTAAATTTAGATAAGAATTACTCGTTTTAATCTTGCGAGCTCATCGCTTCAACGGTGAATTCTTGAATTAGAGCGCTTTTTGTGTTAAAATGTGATGATAAGTTTATCGAAAGGAATTGGGATGGCAAATATTTTACGGACTGTTATCGAAAACGATAAAGGTGAATTAAGAAAATTAGAAAAGATTGCAAAGAAAGTTGAGTCATATGCTGACGCTATGGTAGCTTTGTCTGACGAAGACTTGCAAGCAAAAACACCAGAATTTAAACAAAGATATCAAAATGGTGAAACATTAGATCAATTGTTACCAGAAGCCTTTGCGGTTGTCCGCGAAGCAGCAAAACGTGTGTTAGGACTTTATCCATACCGTGTTCAAATCATGGGTGGTATTGTTATGCACAATGGTGACATTCCTGAAATGCGTACTGGTGAAGGTAAAACATTGACAGCGACAATGCCTGTTTACCTTAACGCCCTTGCTGGCGAAGGGGTGCACGTTATCACAGTTAATGAATACCTCGCAACACGTGACGCTACTGAAATGGGTGAGGTTTACAGCTGGCTTGGATTGTCTGTTGGTATCAACTTGGCAGCTAAATCACCATATGAAAAGCGCGAAGCATACAATTGTGACGTAACCTATTCAACAAACTCAGAAGTTGGTTTTGACTATCTTCGTGACAACATGGTTGTTCGTCAAGAAGATATGGTACAACGTCCATTAAACTTTGCATTGGTCGATGAAGTTGACTCTGTCTTGATTGATGAAGCAAGAACGCCATTGATTGTTTCAGGTCAAGCAAGTTCAGAAACAAGCCAACTTTACATTCGTGCGGATCGCTTTGTAAAAACATTGACAAGTGTTGATTACGCTATTGATGTACCTACAAAAACAATCGGTTTGACTGATTATGGTATTGATAAAGCAGAAGAATACTTCCACTTGGAAAATCTTTATGACTTGGAAAATGTTGCTCTAACGCACTACATTGATAATGCCCTTCGTGCTAACTACATCATGCTTTTAGATATTGATTATGTGGTTAATCAAATGGAAGAAATCTTGATTGTTGACCAATTTACAGGTCGTACAATGGAAGGACGCCGTTTCTCTGATGGTTTGCACCAAGCTATCGAAGCCAAAGAGGGCGTGCCTATCCAAGACGAATCTAAAACAAGTGCCTCAATTACTTACCAAAATATGTTCCGTATGTACAAAAAATTGGCTGGTATGACAGGTACTGCAAAAACAGAAGAGGATGAATTCCGCGAAGTTTACAATATGCGCGTCATTCCAATCCCAACAAACAAACCTGTGGCACGTATTGACCATTCAGACCTTCTATATCCAACACTTGACTCTAAATTTAGAGCTGTTGTTGCAGATGTTAAGGCTCGTCATGAAAAAGGTCAACCAGTCTTGGTTGGTACTGTTGCAGTAGAAACATCAGACCTTATTTCTAAGAAATTGGTTGAAGCTGGTGTGCCACACGAAGTTTTGAATGCGAAAAATCACTTCAAAGAAGCACAAATTATCATGAATGCTGGTCAACGTGGTGCTGTTACAATTGCGACAAACATGGCTGGTCGTGGTACCGATATTAAACTTGGTGAAGGTGTTCGTGAACTTGGTGGGCTTTGTGTCATTGGTACAGAACGTCATGAAAGCCGTCGTATTGATAATCAGCTTCGTGGTCGTTCAGGTCGTCAAGGTGACCCAGGTGAATCACAATTTTACCTTTCACTTGAAGACGATTTGATGCGTCGTTTTGGTTCAGACCGTATCAAGGTATTTCTTGACCGCATGAACCTTGAGGAAGAAGAAGCTGTCATTAAATCTAAAATGTTGACACGTCAAGTTGAATCAGCTCAAAAACGTGTTGAAGGTAATAACTACGATACTCGTAAACAAGTCTTGCAATATGATGACGTGATGCGTGAACAACGTGAAATCATTTACGAAGAACGTCGTGATGTTATCACAGCAGACCGTGACCTGGCTCCTGAAATCAAAGCTATGGTTAAACGCACAATCAATCGTGCCGTTGATGCTCACAGTCGTGCAGACCGCGAAGAAGGTATCCTAGCAATCTTGAACTTTGCCAAAGCAAATTTGGTTGCTGAAGATTCAATCAGCTTGTCTGATTTAGAAGATTTAGACTTTGAAGCAATCAAAGAAAACTTGTACGAACGTGCTTTGAAAGTTTACGATGCACAAATTGCTAAAATACAAAACCAAGAAGCTGTTATCGAATTCCAAAAAGTTTTGATTTTGATGGTTGTTGACAACAAATGGACTGACCATATCGATGCTCTTGAACACTTGCGTCAATCAGTTGGTTTGCGTGGTTATGCCCAAAATAACCCTGTTGTTGAATACCAAGCTGAAGGTTTCCGTATGTTCCAAGCAATGATTGGAGCGATTGAATTTGATGTCACACGTACAATGATGAAAGCTCAGATTCACCAAAAAGAACGTGAACATTCATCACAACGTGCAACAACAATGGCAGAAAAGAATATTGCTGCGCAAACTGTTCGTGCTCAAGCTGACAGCGATATTGATTTTTCCAAAGTTAAACGCAATGACTTGTGCCCTTGTGGCTCTGGTAAAAAATTCAAAAATTGCCACGGTCGTAAACAATTTTAAAAAGTCGATAGAAAATTCTGAAAAATCAATTGAAAACTCGCCTGAAAATGGTATAATAGAAAGAATCTAAAGTTTCTATTCAGGAGAGGAAAAATCATGTCATTTAAAGCAACAAGTAAAAAGATTAATTTCGATGCTCTTAAAGAAGAATCAAAATTAACTGGTGACGTTCTGGCTAAAAAAGAAGCTCGTGATCGCGAATTAGAAGCTATCATTAAAGGTGAAGATGACCGAGTTCTTTTGGTTATCGGCCCTTGCTCATCTGATAATGAAGATGCTGTGCTTGAATACGCTCATCGTTTGGCAAAACTTCAAGAAGAAGTTAAAGACCGTGTCTTTATGGTAATGCGTGTCTACACAGCAAAACCACGTACGAATGGTGATGGTTATAAAGGTTTGATGCACCAACCTGATACATCAGAAGCACCAAGTTTGATTAACGGTATTAAAGCCGTTCGTCACCTTCATTATCGTGTGATTTCAGAGACTGGCTTAACAACAGCAGATGAAATGCTTTATCCAGAAAATCTTCCATTGGTAGATGATTTGGTATCTTATATTGCTGTTGGTGCGCGTTCAGTTGAAGACCAACAACACCGCTTTGTTGCTTCAGGCATTAGTGTCCCAACAGGGATGAAAAATCCTACTTCAGGTAACTTGAACGTTATGTTTAATGGTATTTATGCTGCACAAAATAAACAAAACTTTATTTACCATAACGCTGAAGTTGATACTGACGGAAATCCATTGGCACATGCGATTCTTCGTGGAGCAACGAATGAACATGGCGAAAATGAACCGAATTATTACTATGATGATTTGTTGAAAGCTATTGAGCTTTATGAGAAAATGGGCTTAGAAAATCCATTTATCGTTGTTGACACAAATCATGATAATTCAGGGAAAAATTACCTTGAACAAATTCGTATCGTTCGTCAAACATTGATTAATCGTGATTGGAATGATAAGATTAATAAGTACGTTCGTGGTTTCATGATTGAATCTTACTTAGAAGATGGTCGTCAAGACGCACCAGAAGTATTTGGTAAATCTATTACAGACCCATGTCTTGGCTGGAAAAAAACAGAACAACTTATTCGTGAAATTCATGCCACACTAAGTCATGATTCTTTTGAAGAATTGCTATTCTAATAATTGAATAACCTATGGGGCTGGGGAATTTTCTCAGCTCCTTAGTTTTGGAAATCATTAAGCGGTTAAGCTGATAAAACGTTTGAATTGGTAAAAAATCGTTTTTCATAAAGGAGACGTATGATTATTGGTCACGGCATTGATTTGCAGGAAATTGATGCAATCAAGCGAGCCTATGAGAAAAATAACAGATTTGCTAAGCGAGTGTTGACAGACAAAGAATTCCAATGTTTTTCGGAGCAAAAAAGCACGAAACGACAGATGGAGTTTTTGGCGGGACGTTGGGCGGCAAAAGAAGCCTTTGCAAAGGCAATGGGGACTGGAATTGGAACACTTGGTTTAAAGGATATTGAAATTTTAAACAACCAATTAGGTGCGCCTGTGATTACCCGGTCACCTTTCTCAGGGAAGTGCTTTATTTCACTTTCTCATACAGGAAACCTTGTTCAAGCCAGTGTTATTTTGGAAGATAATAGCTGAACAATGAAATTGAAACAAAAACATTCAAAAAATTTTCTAGCTTTGGAGGAGATAAAATGATTTCAAGTTTACACAGACCAACAAAGGCAGTCATTGATTTAGATGCCATTTGTCAAAATATTGATGCGGTTAAAGCCAATATACCACAAGATAAAAAGGCTTTTGCAGTTGTTAAAGCTAATGCTTATGGACACGGTGCCACAAACGTAGCGCAAGCTATTCATCATCTTGTGGATGGATTCTGTGTGTCAAATATTGATGAAGCTTTGGAATTACGTGAAGCAGGTATTGAGGAAACAATCCTTATTTTAGGTGTTATTATGCCTGATGAGGTGGCTTTGGCGCGTGATTACCATGTTACTTTGACAGTTGCTAGTCAAGAATGGCTTGATTTGGCAAATGAACAAGGTATTAGCTTAGCTGGTTTGGACGTTCACTTGAAAGTGGATTCTGGTATGGGACGAATCGGTGTGCGCAGTCTTGATGAAGCAGAAAATGTGATTGCGAATTTGAAAAAAGCTGGGGCTAACGTTGTAGGTATCTTTACGCATTTTGCAACAGCAGACGAAGCTGACGATACGAAATTTAATGAACAGTTGGAATTCTTTACGAATTTGGTTAATAATTTGAGCGACAAGCCTGCTATTGTCCATGCTAGTAATTCAGCAACAAGTATTTGGCATAGTGAAACCATTTTTAACCTTGTTCGACTTGGGATTGTCATGTATGGATTGAATCCAAGTGGAACAGAGCTTGATTTGCCTTATCCGCTTAAACCAGCGCTTAGTTTGGAATCATCATTGGTTCATGTTAAGACGATTCCTGCTGGTGCAACGGTTGGCTACGGTGCTACCTATACTGCTCAAAAAGAGGAATATATCGCAACTGTTCCAATTGGTTACGCAGACGGTTGGACACGTGATTTACAAGGGTTTTCAGTACTTGTGAATGGCGAATTTTGTGAAATCGTTGGACGCGTGTCAATGGATCAAATTACCGTTCGCTTGCCAGAAAAACTTCCAATCGGAACGAAAGTTACTTTGATTGGTCAAGAGGGCGATAAGGTTATTTCAGCGACAGATTTGGCTCAAAAACGTGGCACAATCAATTACGAAGTTCTTTGTCTATTGAGTGACCGTATTCCACGTGTTTATTCAAAATAAATGATAAAAAGATTCTATCTTGCTGTAAGAAACTTGCGGCGATTTAGAATCTATTTTTTGTTATAATAGTAGCAAAGTGAGGTCATATGAATTTACAATCATCAATTGTGGAATTAAAAGGAATAGGGGCTAAGTCGGCGGAAAAATTTTATAAGTTAGATATTTATAGCATTGAAGATTTACTGCTGTACTATCCTTTTCGATATGAAGATTTTAAGAGCAAGCGTGTTTCAGAGCTTGCTGATGGGGAAAAAGCTGTTATTACGGGAACGGTTGTGACACCTGCAAATGTGCAATATTATGGTTATAAGCGTAATTGTTTGTCGTTTAAAATCAAGCAGGGCGAAGCGGTTATTGCGATTTCTTTTTTTAACCAGCCTTATTTAGCTGATAAAGTCGAGATTGGCAGCGATATCGCGATTTTTGGAAAATGGGATGCCCTGAAATCAGCGGTGACTGGTATGAAAATTTTAGCGCAAGTTGAAGATGATATGCAGCCAGTTTACCGTGTTGCTCAAGGTATTTCACAAAATGCACTGGTCAAAGCTATCAAATCAGCTTTTGAAATTGGTGCTCAGAATTGGTTGCCTGAAAATTTACCGCAGGTGCTTTTGGACAAGTATCGTTTGTTAGAGCGTGCTCAAGCAACGGCTGCTATGCACTTTCCGAAAGATTTAGCAGAGTATAAACAAGCACTTCGTCGGATAAAATTTGAAGAACTGTTCTATTTCCAAATGAATTTGCAAGCTTTAAAGGCAGACAATAAATCAGAAACTAATGGTTTGGCGATTGCTTATGATGAGCAAAAAGTTGCTGATAAGATTGCAGCTCTGCCATTTACCTTGACGGGTGGGCAAAGGCGCAGTCTTGAAGATATTTTGGCGGATATGCGTTCTGGTGGTCATATGAATCGTCTCTTGCAAGGGGACGTTGGTTCTGGTAAGACGGTTGTGGCTAGTCTTGCCATGTATGCTACTTATACGGCAGGTTTTCAATCAGCTTTGATGGTGCCAACGGAAATTTTGGCGGAGCAGCATTTTGAAAGTTTGACCCAGCTTTTTCCAAATTTGTCCATTGCAATTTTAACATCAGGGATGAAAACAGCAGCCAAACAAGCGGCACTTTCGGCGATTGCGGATGGTTCGGTAGATATGATTGTTGGTACGCATGCGCTGATTCAAGATGCGGTAACTTACCACCGCTTGGGGCTTGTCATTACTGATGAACAACATCGTTTTGGTGTCAATCAACGTCGTGTTTTCCGTGAAAAGGGCGAAAATCCAGATGTGCTCATGATGACTGCGACACCAATTCCACGGACACTTGCCATTACAACTTTTGGTGAAATGGACGTTGCGATTATTGATGAATTGCCTGCAGGGCGCAAACCGATTATCACGCGTTGGGTTAAACATGAACAGTTGGAAGTTGTGCTTGATTGGGTCAAAAAAGAATTGCAAAAAGGGGCACAAGCCTATGTGATTTCACCTTTAATTGAAGAATCTGAATCACTTGATTTGAAAAATGCTGTTGCCTTGCACGATGAATTGTCAGCCTATTTTGCGGATAGTGCAACTGTAGCGCTCATGCATGGTCGCATGAAAAATGACGAAAAAGAAGCTATCATGCAAGATTTCAAGGCACAAAAAAGTCAGGTTTTGGTATCGACAACCGTCATTGAAGTTGGTGTTAATGTCCCAAATGCGACCATTATGATTATTATGGATGCTGACCGATTTGGGCTTAGCCAGTTGCATCAGCTTCGTGGACGAGTTGGGCGTGGAGATAAACAATCTTATGCTATTTTAGTTGCCAATCCCAAAACACAAACAGGAAAAGAGCGCATGAAAATTATGACAGAAACAACGGATGGTTTTGTTTTAGCAGAAGCCGACCTTAAAATGCGTGGTTCAGGTGAGATTTTCGGCACACGCCAATCAGGAATTCCAGAATTCCAAGTGGCAGATATTGTCGAAGATTACAATATTCTCGAGGAAGCTAGACGCATTGCAAGTCAGATTGTTTCCGAAAAAGATTGGCAAAACAATCCACAATGGCAAATTGTTAGCCAAAATCTCAAAGACAAAGGAACTTTTGATTAAGGTTTATGAAAGTTTTCTGCAAGGATAAGTTAAGCTTTGCTTCTTATAATGACCCTATCAAATGAAACGAGAGGTAAAGCTTATGACAGTAAAAGTAACCTACAAAAAGTATTTTGCCCAAAAAATTCATGTGAAACCAGCTTACGGAAAGTAAGCTGAAAAAAGGGTACTCTTTTTTGATAAAACGCTATGGTACAAGATGTGTCTTAGTACAGATAATACAGGGACTATTAGTGATATCGTTAATTTTTCCTTGTAAGTATTTTAACCTTCCAATTCCAGATGTTGCCCTAATTATTATTTCATCTTGTATTACAATATGTATTGAATTGCCTATCAATTATAAAAATACCTATTCACCTGCTAATTGTACACTTGCTAATGCGACATTTATTATTTCATGTACAGCTGTGCAAAATACAGGCATATTTGCTAGTAGAGTTTTAGAGTGTATTGCTGGATTTTTGATTGGATATTTTGTCGGTTCTGTTGCAAAGTTTTCCGAAAAAATCTATTTTAGTGTATTAATTAACCTTCAATGTATTCTTTGAGGGCTTGTCCTTTTAAGCCAGCGTTTAAGGCAATGAGCAATTTCAAGCGTGCTTTTTGGGCGTTGAGTTCTTTGACAAACATGACACCAGCTTTGGCGAGTTGCACACCGCCACCTTCATAAGCATAAACTGGCTCGGCGATTCCGTTGAAACAACGTGAAACGAGAACAACAGGCACACCTTGTTTGATTAAATCAACGATTTCTTGAGCTGCGCGTGGTGGCACATTTCCAGCGCCAAGGGCTTCGACAACAACGCCACAGACATTGCTAGGATTTAGGAAACTGATAATGCCGTCTCCTCCCATACCAGCGTAAGCTTTTACAATAGGAACCGTCCCTGAAATATCCTGCAAATCAAAACGGACACGTGGGTCAGCCGTTCTAAAGACAAGAATGTCATGTTTTGTAATCAGACCAAGTGGACCGTGGATTGGTGTTTGAAAGGTTGAAACGTTAGTAGTATGCGTTTTTGTGACGTATTTGGCTGCGTGAATCTCATCGTTCATGACAACGAGAACACCTTTTCCGATAGCTTGGTCATGACTAGCCACACGAAGGGCACTAAGATAATTATAAACACCATCACTACCAAGCTCGTTTGATGAGCGCATAGCACCCGTTAGGACAATAGGAATATTGGGAATTGCCATTGTATCAAGGAAATAAGCCGTTTCCTCTAGGGTATCTGTGCCATGAGTGATGACAATGCCGTCATAGTTATTAGCGTTTTTCTTAATCTCTTGGTAGAGTTTTAGCATATGTTTAGGTGTAATGTGCGGGCTTGGAAGATTAAAAAAATCAAGTGCCGTCACTTGAATGTTTTCAAGATTAACCCCAACATGATTCATTGGATTATCAGTATCTGGGCGGACATTACCTGCTTCATCAGCGTGCATAGAAATGGTACCACCAGTATGCAGAACAAGGATTTTTTTCATTATTATAAAACTTCCTTTAAAAATGTGTTATAATCTATTTTAACATAAAGATGGAGGGTAAGGAACCGATTTGGCGATAAAAGCAGTCTTTTTTGATATTGATGGAACTCTTTTAAACGACCGAAAAAATGTGCAACAATCAACACAAAAAGCCATTAAAAGTTTGAAAAAACAAGGAATTTTTGTTGGTCTGGCGACAGGGCGCGGACCAAGTTTTGTACAACCGTATCTTGAAAATCTTGGCTTAGATTTTGCGGTAACCTATAACGGGCAATATATTTTTACACGTGATCAAGTGCTTTATCATAATCAATTGCCTGTTTCAGCCATTTATCGTATTATTCGTTATGCGAGTGATAGGCGCCGTGAAATTTCTCTGGGAACGGCATCTGGTTTAGTTGGTTCACATATTATTGATATGGGAACTAGTCGTTTTGGACAAGTGGTTAGCACGATTGTCCCAAAACGTTGGGCAAAAGTGGTGGAGCGTAGCTTTAAGCATTTGATTCGTCGTTTCAAACCGCAAAATTTGAACAATCTGTTAACTATTATGCGCCAGCCGATTTACCAAATCGTTCTTGTTGCAACTGAAGGTGAGACTGATGAGATTCAGGAAGCTTTTCCTTATATCAAAATCACACGTAGTAGCCCTTATTCTGCGGACTTAATCTCAAAAGAACAATCAAAGATAAAAGGGATTGAGCGTGTGGGTGAGATGTTTGGCTTTGAATTAGCTGAAGTCATGGCATTTGGTGATTCTGATAATGATATTGAGATGTTATCAGGTGTCGGTATTGGTGTGGCTATGGAAAATGCCAAAAGCTCGGTCAAAGAACTCGCTCACTATACAACTGACAGCAATAACAATGATGGTATTTCAAAGGCTTTGGCTCATTACGGCTTAATTCATTTTAAAGTTGAAGAAAGTTTTGAAAGTCAAGACGAGAATTTCAATAAAGTTAAGGATTTTCATCATCTTATGGACAGTGAGACTTGCGAAACACCACGATTGTACGGCAGTGAAGAGGCAACACATCGTTCTGATTTTAAAGTGGAAGAAATTGTCGAATTTCTACATGCGGCAAATAAGGAGAATCCTGAAGCGTTTGAAAAATCGATATCAGATTTGCATGCTGCCATTGGTAAAGCAGTAAATAAAGTACGAAGTAAAGAACATCCAGAAACACCGCTGGTTGGTCAGGTAGATGCTTTGACGGACTTATTATATTTGACCTATGGTTCATTTGTTTTGATGGGAGTTGACCCAAAACCGTTTTTTGATACGGTTCATGAAGCCAATATGGGAAAAATCTTTCCTGACGGAAAAGCGCATTTTGATCCTGTAACGCATAAAATTTTGAAACCAGATGATTGGGAAGAACGGTTTGCGCCTGAACCTGCTATCAAACGCGAACTTGACCGCCAAATTCAAAAATCATTAAATCGTAAAAAAAGAAACCAAGCTAGTCATTAACTAACTTGGCTTCTTTTTGTAATTATAGAAGATTGATTAAAAATTATTATTAAAGAGTATCGATATGGCGCAAGACTTAGAAAGTCTTTTCGCTATCACGAACAACTAGCAAATCGATTTTTGCATGACGCATGATGTATTCTGATGAAGAACCGATAAGAAGTCGTTCAAATGTGTTGAGACCAGTTGCCCCAACCATAATCAAGTCAACTTTTTCTTTGTCAGGAATATCTCGTGCTAGGAGAGTTTTAGGATTACCAAATTCGATAACTTGTTTGAGCTTCGTTAATCCTTTTTCGCGTGCTTGTTGCTCATAATCGTTCAATACCTCTTTTGCTTCCTGTTCGAGCTTTTCATAAATGTAAGTGTCGAAAGTAGCAACACTTTGAAGTGCGCGTGTATCAATAACGTGTGTTAGTAGCAACTCAGCATTATTGCGTAGTGCAATGTTTACCCCTTTTTCAAAAGCCAACTCTGATTCATAAGAACCATCAATCGCAATTAGGATTCGTTCATAATGATGTGACATAACTGCCTCCTCCTTAATTATGCTAGCAAGAGCGTAAAAGTGACCGAAAATGTAGGATTAATAAGAAATCTTGGTTTTAGTGACCTAAGGTTAGTTATCCGTGTGCTATTACATCAGGTAAAAGCATCCCGCATTCCAAACTTTCAGCCCATATCAATAAGTTTAATAAGCTAATTGCGGGATGAACAAGTAGCGTTAAACGCTTACGATTGTTGTTAAAACATCCCTAAGCTTATTATACTCTTTTTATATGAAAAATGAAAGCGTTTGAAGTATTTTTCTGAATATTTTTTGCTATAATAGAAAAAGCGAGGGAAAAAGTAATGAGAAAAGATATGGTAGTTGTTTTAAAAGATTTGTATCGTCATAAATACACATACATTTTACGAGCAACGATTTTACAACTCCTAATCACGACAGTTGGGGCTTATGTCTTGTCACTGTTAATTAGGGTTGTTTTGGTTGGTTCTGATATTCCAGGAATGACAACCGACAATATCTTTTCTTTTTTAAACAATCCGTTAACATTAAGTGTTTTGGTGATTTATCTTTTTTTGCTAGCTTTTTTAGTTTACCTAGAATTTTCGCTTCTTGTTGAAATTATTCGGCACAAGGAAGGAAAACTACGGTTGACTTGGATGCGGTTAAAAGAAGATGTCATTTACTTTTTTAAAGCCATTTCAGGTTGGCATTTCGTAGCCTTTTTGGCTTATCTTGTTTTAACGATTCCGTTTTTGACTGTGATGTTTTCATCAGCTTTGTTAGAAAATCTCTATATTCCGAAATTTATCTCAGGTGAGCTTTTGAAAACGACGAATGGAAAGCTACTCTATTATGGGCTTTACCTTGTTTTAGGCTACTTAAATCTTCGATTTTTATACACCTTGCCCTTGACGGTTACTGGAAAAGGTGAACGTTTTGGGCGTAATATGGCAACATCTTGGCAACTAACACGTGGTAAGAAAATTTTAAAATTATTTAGGCTTGCTATTGTTCTGATTAGTGTTATAGCTGTTGTTGCTGTGTTTAGTTTTCTTGGCATCAGTTTGGCGGCTTTGGTTGATGGCGCAGATAAATCGTTTTGGGTTGAAACTTTATTCTTATCCTTTGTTTGGGGAGTATTGTTTGCAGGGCGACTGCTGTTCAAATTAGCATCGATTTCCTACTTATTACAAGTGACAGAAAATAGCAGTAGCACTTTAGTACCTGCTAATCAAGGAAAAAGACGACATCGTTTGTTAGCTTTGACTGGACTTATTTTGGTCGTTGGTGGTATTAATTATATATACAATGTTTTGAAAGTGTCTGGCGAACCTGTGGAGTACTTAGAAGTGATTGCACATAGGGGAATGGTTTCGCAAGGGGTTGAAAATTCTCTGGAAGCTTTGGAAGGTGCGGCAAATGCTGGCGCTGACTATGCTGAAATGGATATTATTTTATCAAAAGACCAGCAATTTATCGTTAGCCATGATGATAATCTCAAGCGCCTAACGGGCAAGGATATCACGATTTCACAATCTAATGCCAAAGACGTTATTGGTTTGAAAACAAGTCAAAATGGATACCAATCGCAAATTGTTTCTTTCGAGGATTACGTCGCTAAGGCAAAGCAACTCGGTATAAAATTGTTAGTCGAGTTAAAACCAACAGGCAATGAGCCTGCAAATTATGAACGATTGTTTGTTGATAAAATGAAAGAGCTGGGTGTTGAGAAATCTTATATGACCATGTCTGCGGACCTAAAGACAATTGAAACGGTTGAAAAACTTGCCCCAACAATCAAAACAGGCTATACCATTTCTTTGCAAATTGGAAATTTTACCAGCCAGAAGGTGGATTTTTATGCGATTGAGGACTTCTCATATAATGAGCTCTTAGCACGTACAGCGCATAAAAATGGCAAGAAGATTTACGTCTGGACGATTAATTCAACTGATGATATTGAAAAATACGTCGAAACCAGTACAGATGGGATTATTACCGATTATCCAGATTTGGTGAGTGATATTGAAGTATATTTAGCAAACGATAATAGCTATCTTGACTATTTTTTGCGTCTAACTAACCTTTCTTGGATTGAAAATTTGTAAGGGAAAGTTTATAATATCTAAAACGAGGTAAAATCCATGAAAGTATTTGATAAATCTTCAAAGCTAGAACACGTTGCTTATGATATCAGAGGACCAATTCTTGACGAAGCTAACCGTATGATTGCTAACGGAGAAAAAATCTTGCGCCTTAATACTGGTAACCCAGCTGAATTCGGCTTTACAGCACCAGACGAAGTCATTCGAGACTTGATTGCCAATGTCCGCAATAGTGAAGCTTATTCAGATAGTAAAGGGATTTTTTCTGCGCGTAAGGCAATTATGCAATATTGTCAGCTAAAAGGATTCCCACATGTGGATATTGATGATGTTTATCTAGGAAATGGTGTGTCTGAATTGATTTCAATGTCTCTTCAGGCGCTTCTTGATGATAGCGATGAAGTCTTGGTGCCAATGCCTGATTACCCATTGTGGACAGCTTGTGTTAGCTTGGCGGGTGGTAATGCTGTTCATTATCTTTGTGATGAAAAAGCTAACTGGTATCCTGATATTGATGATATCAAATCAAAAATCACTTCTAACACAAAAGCGATTGTTGTGATTAACCCTAATAACCCAACAGGCGCTTTATACCCTGATGAGCTTCTTAAAGAAATTGTTGAAATTGCTCGTCAAAATGATTTGATTATCTTTGCTGATGAAATCTATGATCGCTTGGTAATGGACGGCAACACACACACAGCAATTGCTAGCTTAGCACCAGATGTTTTCTGTGTGTCAATGAATGGTTTATCAAAATCTCACCGAATCTGCGGTTTCCGTGTTGGTTGGATGGTCTTATCAGGTCCTAGAAATAATGTTAAAGGCTACATTGAAGGGCTTAATATGTTGGCAAATATGCGCCTTTGCGCTAATGTCTTAGGTCAACATGTTGTTCAAACCTCACTTGGTGGCTATCAATCAGTTGATGAATTGTTGATTCCTGGTGGTCGAATTTATGAACAACGTAACTTCATCTACAAAGCTGTCAATGACGTTCCAGGGCTTTCAGCTGTAAAACCAGACGCAGGACTTTACATTTTCCCTAAAATCGACCGTGAAATGTATCAGATTGATGATGACGAACAGTTCTGTTTGGAATTATTGAAACAAGAAAAAGTCATGTTGGTTCCTGGTAAAGGATTCAACTGGAAAGAACCAGACCACTTCCGTATCGTTTATCTACCACGTGTGGAAGAATTGGCAGAAGTTCAAGAAAAATTAACAAGAGTATTAAGTCAATATCGACGCTAAAGAAAAAGTTATTAAAATGTTGGAAATTTGCAATTTGATTAAAAGATCAAGTGCAAAATCCGAACGTTTTAATGCTTTTTTTGATTAAAATCCGCTTAAAAAGAATGCGTTTACAAAAATGTCGGAAGATAAAGGAATTTTCAGATAATTGTTTGCAAAATAAGAATTCCTTTGATATAATTGTAACGCAAATAACGCAAATAACGCAAATAACGCAAATAACGCAAATAACGCAAATAACGCAAATAACGCAAATAACGCAAAGGAAGTAGAAAATGCCGAATTTATTAGAAAAAACACGAAAGATTACATCAATTTTGCAACGCTCTATTGACAGCTTAGACACTGAATTGCCATATAACGCAATGGCTGCACAATTAGCTGATATCATTGATTGTAACTCTTGCATCATCAACGGAGGAGGTACCCTCCTTGGTTATGCAATGAAGTATAAAACAAATACTGACCGCGTAGAGGAATTCTTTGACGCTAAACAATTCCCAGAAAGCTATGTTAAAGCGGCTAGTCGTGTTTACGACACAGAGGCAAACTTGTCTGTGGATAATGAATTGACTATTTTCCCAGTAGAATCAAAAGACACCTACCCTGATGGCTTGACAACTATTGCGCCAATCTATGGTGGCGGTATGCGTCTAGGTTCTCTTATCATTTGGCGTAATGATAAAGAATTCTCAGAAGATGATTTGATTCTTGTTGAAATTGCCTCAACAGTAGTTGGTATCCAATTGCTTAATCTTCAAACTGAAAATCTTGAAGAAACTATTCGTAAACAAACAGCTGTTAATATGGCTATTAACACGCTATCTTACTCAGAAATGAAAGCTGTATCAGCTATTTTGGGTGAATTAGACGGTACAGAAGGTCGCTTAACTGCATCAGTTATTGCTGACCGCATTGGTATCACACGTTCAGTTATTGTTAATGCCCTACGTAAATTGGAATCTGCGGGGATTATCGAAAGTCGTTCATTGGGTATGAAAGGAACTTACCTTAAAGTCATCAATGAAGGTATCTTCGATAAATTAAAGGAATATAATTAATGAAAAAAGCTCTTATTTCAATTGACTATACCTATGATTTTGTAGCAGATGATGGCAAGTTAACGGCTGGAAAGCCAGCACAAGCTATTGAAGAAGCTATTACGCATATCACCAAAGAAGCCTATGAAGCAGGGAATTATATCTTCTTTGCTATTGACGGTCACGATGAGGGGGATGATTTTCATCCAGAGACAAAATTGTTCCCACCTCATAATATCAAGGGAACAAGTGGTCGTGATTTATATGGTCAGTTAGCTGATTTATATGCAGAAATCAAGGAAGATAGCAAAGTCTTTTGGTTGGATAAACGTCATTATTCAGCCTTTTCAGGGACGGATTTAGATATTCGATTGCGTGAACGTCATGTGACAACTGTTGTATTGACAGGCGTTTTGACGGATATTTGTGTCCTTCATACAGCCATCGATGCTTACAATTTAGGATATGATGTTGAAATTCCTGCGGAAGCAGTCGCGAGCTTAACAGAGGAAAATCATCAGTTTGCACTAAATCATTTTAAAAATGTCTTAGGTGCAAAGATTGTTTAAAAGCTTGGAAGAAGTGGTAGACCACTTCTTTTTTCATGTTAAAGAGGCTTAAAATATGGTATAATTTTAAGGACTGTATTGTAATTTAGGTTACGATTTAATTTAATCAAGGAGAGATAGAGATGAAAATTTCTGAAGAAGAAGTTCGTCATGTGGCTGATTTGTCAAAATTGTCCTTTTCTGAAGAAGAAACAGCAGAATTTGCGACAACTTTGTCTAAAATTGTAGATATGATAGAACTCTTGAATGAAGTTGATACAGAGGGCGTCCCTGTAACGACAACAATGGCGGATCGTAAGACTGTTATGCGTGAAGATGTGGCAGTAGCTGGTGATGACCGTGATGAGCTCTTTAAAAATGTGCCTCAATCTGAAAATTACTATATTAAAGTTCCTGCTATCTTAGAGGACGGAGGAGATGCCTAATGTCATTTAATACAAAATCAATTGATGAGTTGCACAATCTTCTTGTCAATAAAGAAATCTCAGCAGTTGAATTAACAAAAGCAACACTTGAAGATATTAAAGAACGTGAAGCAGCTGTTGATTCATTCATCACTGTTTCTGAAGAAGCTGCGCTTGCACAAGCAAAAGCTATCGATGAAAAAGGTGTCGATGCTGATAATGTGATGTCAGGGATTCCTTTGGCTGTTAAAGATAACATTTCAACACGTGGTATTTTAACAACAGCAGCGTCTAAAATGCTTTACAACTATGAACCCATTTTTGATGCAACTGCGGTTGAAAAACTTTACGGTAAGGATATGATTGTTGTCGGTAAAACAAATATGGACGAATTTGCCATGGGTGGTTCAACTGAAACATCATACTTTAAGAAGACAAAAAATGCTTGGGATAATAGCAAAGTTCCTGGTGGCTCATCTGGTGGTTCTGCGGCAGCTGTTGCCTCAGGTCAAGTTCGTTTGGCATTAGGTTCTGATACTGGTGGTTCAATCCGCCAACCTGCAGCTTTTAATGGTGTTGTTGGTTTGAAACCAACTTACGGACGTGTATCACGTTTTGGTTTGATTGCATTTGGTAGCTCACTTGACCAAATCGGCCCATTTTCTCAAACAGTTAAAGAAAATGCGCAATTGTTGAATGTGATTGCTGGTCATGATGCTAAAGATGCGACATCTTCTGACCGCGAAGTGGCTGATTTCACAGCTAAAATTGGTCAAGATATTAAAGGCATGAAAATTGCTTTGCCAAAAGAATATCTTGGTGAAGGTATCGACCCAGAAGTGAAAGAAACAATTCTTAAAGCGGCTAAACACTTTGAAAAACTTGGTGCAACGGTTGAGGAAGTTAGCCTTCCATACAGTAAATATGGCGTAGCGGTTTACTATATCATTGCTTCATCAGAAGCTTCTTCAAACTTGCAACGTTTTGACGGTATTCGTTACGGTTACCGCACTGAAAACTACAACAATCTTGAAGATATTTACGTTAATACACGTAGCGAAGGTTTTGGTGATGAAGTGAAACGTCGTATCATGCTTGGTACATTTAGCTTGTCATCAGGTTACTATGATGCTTACTTCAAAAAAGCTGGTCAAGTTCGTACATTGATTATTCGTGATTTTGAAAAAATCTTTGCGGATTATGATTTGATTTTAGGTCCAACTGTTCCAAGTGTAGCCTTTGGTTTGGATACCCTTAATCATGACCCTGTTGCTATGTATTTGGCAGATATTTTGACAATTCCTGTCAACTTGGCTGGGCTTCCAGGGATTTCAATTCCTGCTGGATTTGCTCAAGGGCTTCCAGTTGGTATGCAATTGATTGGTCCAAAATACAGCGAAGAAACTATCTACCAAGCTGCAGCAGCCTTTGAAGCAACAACTGATTATCATAAACAACAACCGATTATTTTTGGAGGTGACAAATAATGAACTTTGAAACAGTCATCGGGCTTGAAGTCCACGTTGAGTTAAATACAAATTCAAAGATTTTTTCACCGACATCAGCACATTTTGGTAATGAACAAAATGCCAATACAAATGTTATCGACTGGTCATTCCCAGGTGTTCTTCCTGTGATGAATAAAGGTGTTATTGACGCTGGTATTAAAGCAGTCTTGGCGCTTAACATGGATATTCACCAAAATATGCACTTTGACCGTAAAAACTATTTCTATCCTGATAATCCAAAAGCTTACCAAATTTCACAATTTGATGAGCCAATTGGCTACAATGGTTGGATTGAAATTGAGCTTGAAGATGGCTCAACTAAGAAAATTCGTATCGAACGTGTTCATTTGGAAGAAGATGCTGGTAAAAATACTCACGGTACTGATGGTTATTCTTATGTTGACCTTAACCGTCAAGGTGTGCCGTTGATTGAAATCGTTTCAGAAGCTGATATGCGTTCACCAGAAGAAGCTTATGCTTACTTAACAGCTCTTAAAGAAGTCATCCAATACACTGGTATTTCTGACGTTAAAATGGAAGAAGGTTCTATGCGTGTGGATGCCAACATCTCTCTTCGTCCATATGGTCAAGAAGAATTTGGTGTGAAAGCTGAATTGAAAAACTTGAACTCATTTAACAACGTGCGTAAAGGGCTTATCTATGAGCAAAAACGCCAAGCACAAGTTCTTCGTTCAGGTGGTCAAATTCAACAAGAAACACGTCGTTATGATGAATCAACTGGTGAAACAATCTTGATGCGTGTTAAGGAAGGGGCATCAGATTATCGTTATTTCCCAGAACCAGACTTACCACTTTACGAAGTGTCAGACGAATGGATTGAATCAGTTCGCAAAACATTGCCAGAATTTCCAAAAGACCGTCGTGCCAAATACGTCAATGAATTTGGTTTGACAGCTTATGATGCTGCGCAATTGACAGCAACGAAAGCAACATCTGATTTCTTTGAAAGTGCAGTTGCGCTTGGTGGTGATGCTAAACAAGTTTCTAACTGGTTGCAGGGTGAAGTTGCTCAATTCTTGAACAGCGAAAATAAGACACTTCCAGAAATCTTGTTAACACCTGAAAATCTTGTTGAAATGCTTGCTATCATTGCTGACGGCACTATTTCATCAAAAATTGCTAAGAAAGTCTTTCTTCATTTGGCTAAAAATGGTGGTTCTGCGCGTGAATACGTTGAAAAAGCTGGTTTGGTTCAAATTTCTGACCCTGCTGTGCTTATTCCGATTATCCACCAAGTCTTTGAGGACAATGAAGCTGCTGTTGCCGACTTCAAGTCTGGTAAACGTAATGCCGATAAAGCCTTCACTGGATTCTTGATGAAAGCCACAAAAGGTAAAGCAAACCCACAAGTTGCCCTTAAATTGTTGGCACAAGAGTTGGCAAAATTGAAAGAAGACTAGGGTAAAAAATCAACTTTTGAGCTAGCCTTTTGTTATGATAAATTAAGATAACAAGTTGGAGTTGACATATGTTCGTTTTATTATTACTAGTCATCAGTTTAGTCTTCTGTATCGTTTACTTCAGGAAGAAGTCTAACTGGCTGCTATGGTTTAATCTTGTTTTTGTTTTATTGACATTTTTCTATAAGTTGACTAAAATAGGGCTGGCTAGTCAAGATTTAGCTTTACGAATTAATTATGATTACTATCTATTTTCTTTATCAGTAATTGCATTTCTTTTCGGAATTGTTGTTAATATCCTCTATATCTATGAGGATAGTTGGTTAGAAAAGTTAGTTCTAGGCTTTGGCTTAGTTGTTGGTTCAGTTTTTATCTTTTTTGTGCCTTTCTCATTTTACTATGCTTCGGGAGCTATTAGTGAATATGAAACCATTAGAGAAAATGGTAAAACTTATGTTTTAGCGGGAGAAAGTTTTAATTTTCATCGTTCTTTTCGTCATAAGTATGAGGTGGTGTCTAAATATCTCCGCCATGCTAAACCGATTGATTATGATATTGATCATCTTAGTGAACGATTTAATGATGGTAAATCTTACGAAGATTATTATGATATCAAATAAGAATTATTTGATATGCAGTACTATTATTATTTAACGACTATAATACTTAAGGCTAGCAAAATTGAAAGAAGATTAAATTTTAAGAAAAGCATATAAATCAAGGAAAATCATAAATAGAAGTTTGCTTTTTATGGTATCAATGTTTGTAATAACTAGCATGATTTATTTTAGTAACTATGAGTTTATGTGGTTGTTTATTGTAGGTCTTTCTGCACTAAGTGTCTCTTTACTGATAGGAATACGTCACATGAGGTATAACCTAGTTGTAAAGAATATAACCGTAGATAATAGAGAGAGTTACAAGGTTTTAAAAAAATTAGAAAAAGAAGGTGTATTTTAAGAGTTCCATCGGGTAATGAAGCTGGAGCTTGGCAAGGAATGTGGATACCAGGTGGTTTTACAAATGCAGGAATCCCAGAAGCAGTTATTAATCAGATCCTCTCAGATGGATATAAAGTAATAGATGTATTTAAATAAAGAAAGGCGGATAACTATGGAGGAAATATTTCCAGGAAATGGTTTTGCAGTTGTAAAAAAAAAGATAATACGTACACAATTGAATGGCCTCAAGGGCCATTTGACCAGACAGTTTCTTACCCAATAACCAAAGAATTGGCAGATAAAGCTTTCAGATTCTATGACGATGCTTATGAAGTAATGATATATGCTGAGACTGGTTTGTGGCCAGAAAAAAATACAGAAGATGAAGAAAATGAACGAGTAAGAAAATTCCCAGAGTTATTGATAAAAGTTCCTGATAATCAAGATTTATTTACAGAAGAAGAATTGAAAACATTGATACCTTTAGGAGAAAAAAGTTTATCAGAAGAAGAGTAATTTAATAAAGTAAAAAGGCACTTTACTATCTGATTGGCGTCGGATAGTAAAGCCTTGACTAGTAAGAGTGAACTCACTAATCAAGTTGCCAATAGCTAACAAAAAGCTAGCTGTATTTATTGTACAAAAATTCAAAGGACTTTTCTAGTCTTTTTGAGTGTTTCTTAAATGTACAATCATTTCAGTAGCATGGTCAAAGGTGCTTCATCCACGAAGATGGAGCATGTCGTGAAGATGATGCAGAATAGTGGTAGAAGTAATTATAAAAATATTATGACCCAAGCTAAGAATCTTCAAACTGCACAAGCGCTCCTAAATGAGAAAGCCAGTGGGGCTGGTGAATTTAATATAAATGAAATTCGACCAAAATTAAAAACAGATTCAGATACTGCATTTTTCTGGTCTGGTAGAACAGATGGTGTTGGAGGAGCTGACATAGCAGCAAATGTAGCAAAAGGTAAAGGCGGTACGACTTTAGAGTCAACAATAGCGAATAAAAATATTAAAATGCCTGAATGGGATTTTAATAACCCAAGTTCAATGGAAGCTTGGGACTTGGCTTCAGGAGCTTATGCAGAACAAGTTTCTGGTCAGGTTCGTGCAGTAGTAGGTTCAGAGTTGAGACCTGGCAATATATGGGAAAATGTGGAGTTACCTCGATTAAAAAGTAATCCTAACGTAACTCAAATTACTACAATTGACCCAAAAACAGGAATTGAAAAAATCATTTTTGAAAGGAAGTAAATTAAATGAAAATTACAGGGAGTAGCTCACACGTGAAATTTGATTTAGAAAATGGATATGCGGTGAAGGCAGACGGAGAAATGTTAGTAGGAGGGAAATTTGTAGCTTTTAAAGATTCAATGAAAAATTGGGAGCCACCACATGAAAATGAAGAACTTTCAGAAAAAGAAATTCAAGAAATTATTCAGCAGGTAAAAGAAAATACAAACGAAAATACTGTGCAAATTTCATTTGAATAAATAAGTAATATATTGAATTTAAAAATAAAAAAGGCACTTTATCACTAGACTGGTAATCAAGTGATAAAGCCTTGACTAGTAAGCATACACTCATTAATCAAGTTGCCAATAGCTACCAAAAGATAGCTGTATTTATTGTACGAAACTTCAAGGGACTTTTCTAGTCTTTTTGAGTGTTTCTTAGGTGTACAATCATTTCAGTAGCATGGTCAAAGGAGCTTCATCCACGAAGATGGAGCATGTCGTGAAGATGATGCAGAATAGTGGTAGAAGTAATTATAAAAATATTATGACCCAAGCTAAGAATCTTCAAACTGCACAAGCGCTCCTAAATGAGAAAGCCAGTGGGGCTAATAATTTCAAATTTGGAAATAATTCAAAGAATCATTTGAAAAATGTAGAGGTGGTCAATACTAAAAGAGGGGTTGTTGGTGGTCATAATATGGATGATTTCAACAATGCACTTAAAAATCAAGGATTTAATCCAGAAGACTTGATTGTTTCAAAAAAACCACACCCAACTATTGATGGCATTTATGAAGTTGAATACAAAATACCTAGAAAAGATATGGCTGGTAATGTTGCGGAACCAATATCTTATAAGAATATTGAAAAACCAAAAACAGTTTATGCCCCAACAAAAATTAGTGACAATCAAATGTATGAATGGGGGCAGACTGCCATGAATAATGGGAAAATCCAACCAGACGGTCGAACAATTATTGGAACTTCTCCAAACGGTGTAAAATTTATAGGCTATTTAAATGACGCAGGAGAAGTAACTAATTTTTTCCCTGTATTAAATTAGAATGATTGGATTGTGATACTATGGAAAATGAATTTCAAATTTTAAATGATAAGAAAAGTATAGATCAATTAATGTTAACCTATTTTTCAATAGTAAGTGGAAAAGATTTAGAAAGAGCTTTATCTGCTTTTAAAGAAGAAAAAGGATATGGAATAGAAATAGTTTTTGTTTCTTTTAAAAATGATTTAGATGACTACGATATGATGCAGTTACCTAAAACATTAGATGATAATCATGTTTTAGTTGAATTAGGTTCTCCAGCTGTCGAAGTAGATCAAATAGCATATTTAGACTTTAAAACTTTTTATGATTATTTAGCTGAGAACGTAAAAAAAGAGATAGAAAAAAATTCAGAAGAAAGTGCATTAATAGAACTTTTAAAACAAGTTAAAATCAGTTTGGAGATATAGTTTTTATAAAATAAAAATGGTAAGTGATAAAGCCTCGAATAGTAAGGTCTAAACTCACTAATCAAGTTTCTGATAGATACTAATATAAAAAAGTGTAACGTATTTATTTAAGAATACATTACACTTTTTTTGTTTGATAATTAAAAAATATCCCAGTCTCTTTTCTGAAATTTAAGAACCAAATTACTAATCTCTTTTAGGTCATTTTGAGTTAAGTTGTGCAGACTTTGAATAATTTCATACTCCTCTTGAGAAGTTATAGTATATGGGGTCACTGGAACATCCGTACAGAAAATAGCGGTAGGATTTAAAACACGAACATTTTAGATTTATTATGAATTTAAAGGACGTAATTGACCATTTTTCAAGGAAGGATCGTATCGAAACGAATATTTACCAACAAAGTTAATATGCTCAAAGAGAAGTGGTGACAACTTATTGATTTTCTCTTCTGAACAATCAAATCCTTCAATACGCATTTGGTCAATTACTCTTTCTAAATAAAGTGTATTCCAATAAATGATGGCATTTGTCACAATGCTGAGAGCAGTCAATTGCTCTTCCATTCCGTCAATATAGGTTTGATAAAGTTTGCCCTTTTTTCCATAAAATATGTGGCGACATAATGTATGTCTTGCTTCTCCTTTATTCAGCTGTTCTAAAATCTGTCTTGCGTAAATTTCATCAGAGATATAGCGTAATTGATGCTTTGTTTTATATACTTTTCCATACTCAATAATGGCTTTTCCTAGCTCTGTTGGTTGGCCATTGCGTTGAAGTGCTTTTGTTAATTCTATCGCATTCACTTTTCCTGATTTCAAGGAACCTGCTACTCGAAGTATTTCACTCCAGTTTTTTTCTATTCGAGCAATGTTGATTTTATTTTGAGAAACTTCATTTAACATTTTATAGTCTGCAGTTAAGTCTATTCGCCAAAGTTTTGTTCCATGGTTGTTAGCAATTCGTGGGCTAAATTGGAACCCTAACAAGCCAAAAAGTCCAAATACTAAGTCACTATATCCGGCTGTATCTGGCATGATTTGTTTCGGTTCTAAGCCACTTGTTTGATTTAAAAAACCATCCAATAAGTACAAAGAATCACGCAATGTTCCTGGAACAACCATTCCATGAAAGCCTATATATTGATCAGAAACAAAGTTGTAAAATGTGATTCTACGACCACGGCCAAAATATTTTGGATTGCTTCTAGAATATAAGGAACGTTGTGGTGTGGTATAACGAATGCCATCGGCTGAAGCCATCTGATTCGTTCCCCATACACGAGAAGTAGGTAGTTCTTTGTATGCAGAAATAATTTTTTTATTTGTTGCTGACAGTGTATCCAATCGAACATATTGGTGATTGACGTACATTAGCCGATCATATTTTAAACTCTCGATTCCTTCTTTAGATACTGGAGAAAAAACAATATTACAGGCTTCTGCTAAAAGTACTGCTAGAACACTAATATCTAGGTGATCCATACGCGTATTCGATTCATTAATATGGTGGAAACAGGAGGTTAAATCAAGTTGTTGATTTACCTCCAATAATAAATCTGGAAGATCAATTTTGGGCATTAATGCTTTTACGCGATTTTTGAACTGCTTATCTTCCTTATGTTCACGTGTTTTTCGGAGTTTAGACACGATAATTTTATCTTTGTTCTCCTGTTTTTCAATTCTAGCCATTTCAGAATGAGGCCATTTTTTTATTGTTTCGTTATAAGACAGACTTAAAACTTCTTCTAATTGTTTTATTGCTTCAGTAGAAGATCTAGGTAATTCCAATTGAGAGAGTAAACTTTCTTTTTGCTGTTCCCACGTATCTTCACTGATTAAACAACTCATTGGATCAATGAATCTTTCACTTTTAGGTACAAATATATCATGTTTATTCAAGCTTTGGATTAGTAACTCAACACCTAGAATAAGCATACTTTGATTGACTTCATTAGGGTTAGAGTGAATATAATAAGCCCATTTCTTTGGTATATGATTTTCAACAGATTCAAATTGTCTAAAGGTAATTGGCTTTGGAAATCTACGTCGAATTAAGTACCACACTGCCATACAATCTTCACCATAGTGGCCATTTTCTATTGTTAATGTTTCAATAATCAAAGGAATAAACTTTCGAATTTTACGATAAGATTGAATTAATTCTGCGATTGCAATAGGTTCTTGTTCATTTTTAACAAGTTTCTTTACTTGAAACACCGCATTTACAATATCCTCTGCTGGATATTGGTCAAACACTCGGCTTCGCAGACAATCATTTTCAATAGAATCGTCTAAAAATAGTTCAACTATTTCAGATAGAGTAAATGCTGCACGATCCAAATCTTTTAACGTTCGTAGTCGCTCTTTTGATTCTTTATTTTTTGCTCGTCTAAAAATTGACTCATAATATTTTATTAAAGCTGTAAGTAATTCGTCTGTAGCAATCTTTTCATACTCATACACAAAAGCAACTAAAAGGGCTAATTTTTTCTGAATACTCATTCTTTGAATAAGGCTTGATTTGGCTTTAAAAGCGTAGGCAGCTAAATGTTTTATTTTCCCTTCAGGGATAGTTGAGAAATCCCATTTACTCGTATGAAACTGCTGGAATTCCTTTAATCGATGAAAACCACGAATGATTTCTTTCCTACTTTCATCAATTAAAGGAGCTCGTAAAATATCCATTTTAGTGAATGCCCCTTGAACAGGTGTACTCTAATGTGTTTAACGATGGATATTTAGGTTTATTCAAGTTAATGCTAAAATTGATCCTCAATCGTCATCGTCACCTAAAAGATTCAGAATATCCAAAAATAAATTAATAAAGTCTAAGTAAATATCTATTGAGCTAGACATAGCTAACAGCCACCATGACTTTCCAGAATCAGGAACACCATCACGCAACTTGTCTAAGAAACGTATTTTGATCATTTGATTATCATATGCACTATACAGTGTAAAGATAATAATGTCCGCAACTAAAATTACTATGTTCAGGAGACTATTAGTATAATAGTGCTGAAAGAACCCGAATGCAATTAATGCCAATAATCCACCAAATAATGGTGTTCCCCATCCGGTTAAATTGTTTCTTGTTAGCATCCCAAACAATGCGCTACCCAAATAAATAATGATCGTCAGCACCAAAGCCTCAAAAATTAGGTTTCTGTCGTAAAAAATGGGTACAAGTCCCATCACTATCCCGACTGCTGTCGTGACCCCAATAGTAGCTGCCATGCCTAGTAGTAAAGAATCGGTCCCTTGTGCAAAAATCAATAAAATGAATAAGACAAAACAAAGTGCAAGAAATACTAGACCATGAGCAGAAAGAAGAATATTCAATAATTTCAAAAGCAACTCTGGATGCAAATACATATACAGTGACACCATTCCGGTATAGAATAATTGGATCACAAAAATTAAATATACTTGAAGAACATGCCTCTGCAAAAATGAAACTTCATTTTCATCTGGTGCAAACTTGCTTGCTTTTTGCACTAAGCGAAATTTACCAACATAATTTCCATCCGCACTCCCCACACTGGCAACTTCTTTTGTCAAAGTACGCAGACTTTCTGAATAGGAACCAGCGGATGGTGCTGAACGTTTTTGTATTTTACTTTTATGCAATTGGCTCCTCCCTTCTAACTAATCCCTTTTTCATCCATACCTGTCCAGCTAAAAGAATTTTTCTACGAACGCTTTTACGACCCCTTCAAATTCTTTCTCAGTCAATGTTTTGTAGTAGCCACCCTTATCTCTGCATGCTAAGTGTAAAATAAATTGCGGTAAGCACTGGAAAAAACAAAAGAAGACCATTACTCTAGATGTTAGGTTTAGCCGCCAATAACAAATCTCCATGGAAAACATTATAACTGAATTAATAGATATTTTAAAGAGTCATTCAACAGTTCTCGCAAAAAGAAAAAGCAGCCGTGGTTTTCTTGATGAGCGTAATCAAGAAAATTGTCGCTCAAGCACTTGAACAGGTAGATGATTCTTTGATTGAAGAACAAAAAGAAAAAGGTTCCCAGATCGAGAAAAAAACATTCGGACGGTTGTTACAATGATTGGCGAAATCCGCTTTAAACGACGATGCTATATTACGCCCAACGGTTCAGCAGTCTCCCCCCTCGATGAATTTATGGGATGGACAAAATACAATCGTTACAGTACTTTAGTCGTCAGAAATCTCAGTGAGCTTGCGACGAAGCTGTCCTATTGTTGTTCTTACTGAGTGTTACCATTAAGGCAACCAATGCAACTAGCAATGTTCCAAACTGGAACATCAAACCAATTGCTTCAGCAACAGACAAAAATGCTATTCCCTTCTACGAAGTAGGAAAATGCTCATAAGCATCACCCCCTGAATAGCCAACCGCCATAAACTTACTACGTCAATTAGTATATCATAATTATAGGCCTAATTATTTTGCTGCTTTATCGGGATTTCTAATGGTGAAGGAAGATACAACTAGCTGTTTTTTACTGTTGAAATGACCCTCAACAGAAATATTGTACTTTCCATCTTGTAGCATTAACAGTAATGTCGTTAATTCAGGATTCACTACAATGCAATTATAAGATCGATGAATCGTTGTTAACGCAAACCAGGAGTTCAAATTTTCTGATTATGCAGTCAACATCTAACACTTATTCTTTTCTAACCTTATCTTCAATAAAACTATTCATTTTTGAAATTAATTGATCATCGGTACACGACTTTGCACTTTGAAGAGTGATATTAATTTCGCCAAACCCCATTTTTACATTTGCAGCTATTGTTTTTCTCTGTAAAGAAGATAGACCAGACAAAACTTGTTCCGGTTCTTTGAGATATACTGAAACAAACGATTGATTGACTATGCTTTTATTTTCAATTTTATCTATCTCTTCCCACAAGATTAGTTGCTCTTTTGTCGAAAGAGCACTACTATAATCATAGAATCCTACATCATTTAAAACAACTAATTTCTTCCCTACAAAGACTTGTTTCACTATGTATAGCTCACAAGCTCCGAAAAATAAGAAACCCATTATACCTATCACCATAGATAGATACATAGTCTCAACTATTCCTACAATTAATATAAAAAAACTTGCAAGTACCATAAGCATACCTAGAAATGACAGTCCAATTTGCTTACTCTTACTTTGATATACTACAAACTCTTTCTCCATTTTTTCACCTCAATATATTATTCAAATATAGAAAATAGTATACCAAAAAAGCCATCAATTGAATAGACTTTTCTGTGTTGCCAATTATATTCTTAGCTGATAAAATCTTTACAAGATGTATTCTTTGGGGCTGCTGCGGAAACAGTAGGCTCTTTTTTGTGGTCAATTTGATGATTTTACTACATACAATTTGCTTACCCAAAACTTCACCTAATTGTTGTTACAATGACTGGCCGCTGTCGTTCACGGATTTTCTCGCGCTCGTTTTATGCAATATAACTTAACAGTGATAAAAACATATCGAACATAGCAGTATCTAGAGTTTATTTCTCCTAGTAAAGAAGCTATTAGGTCTACTTTATAGATAAAACTGTACGTTCTATTTTTTTATCCAGGTCAACGATTCTTCCTCTGAAAAATTTTGTTCAAACTCTTCTTTTGTTGTGATATGTTGTGATATAACATAGTTGTAACACCTCAACCTAATAAGAAATAATCTTAGGAGGAAACGAGGTATGTCGCAAATGAGTAAACACTATGAACCAGAATTCAAAAAGAAGATTGTACGTCTTCATCTTGAAGAGGGACGAACCCTAAAAGGCCTTGCTGCTGAATATGGCGTATCCAAGGCAAGTATATCTATTTGGGTAAAACAGTTCCGTGAAGAATGCCAAACAAATGAAGAAGCCAAAGTAGAGTATGATTACATGAAGGAGAATTTGCAGTTAAAAAAACAACTAGCAGAACTCCAGAAGGAAATTGACTTTTAAAAAAAGCAGCGGCATTCTTTGCGAAGGAAATCGATTAGCGGCTTATCGATTTATTCAGCAGTATGGGCGCAAATACGGTGTCCGTTGGTTATTGAAAAGACTGAACATCTTACCAAATGCTTATTATAATTTAATTTCTTGAAAAACAGGAAATCTGAATATAATAAGCACAAGGTCAAAATCAAGCATGAAATTGTGGATATCTATCACGCTCACAACGGCACTGATGGTTACAGAACTGTGCATGCTTATCTTCTTCGCAAGGGATACAGCATCAGTTGTGTAACTGTCCATAAGTACATGAATACAGAGCTTCAGTTATTTTCAATTACAAGGAAACGCAAGCCAGACTATGAATATGGGGCTCCTCACAAAGTGTTTGAAAATAAGCTCCATCAGGATTTTAAGGCAGAATCCATAAACCAGAAATGGTGCACTGATTTTACCTATTTATTCTTAACGGATGGTAGCAAACGTTATAACTGTACAATCATTGATCTGCATGATAGAAGTGTTATTGCCAGCATTACCGATAAGCACATAACAGCGGATCTTGCAAAGAAAACACTGCAGAAGGCAATTGATTCATAACCGGAATTAGATACTAACCATTTAATTTTACACTCGGATCAAGGAAGTCAGTTTACCTCAAAGGAATTCACGGAATACTGTGAGTCAGTTGGTATCACGCAAAGCATGAGCAAAGCTGGATATCCGTATGATAATGCTCCTATGGAACGTTATTACAATACTCTCAAGAATGAACTGATTAATCATCATTACTATCATTCTGAGAAAGAATTATATACATCCATTGAAGAATTTGCGTATGTTCATTACAATCACGAACGACCGCATTCTTATAACAATTATAAAACACCTTTTGAGGCACGTTACGGGGCATGAACCCTATAGCAATAAAAATTAGGTCAAAGTGTTACAAAAAAGTGGATAGATGTCAATAAAATAGACACAAAAAGAGAAGATACTTAAAGACATTCAAAGTACAGAGCCTCCTTTTCATTTGGTGTAAGCATATCTAAGGTGCCATGAGGACGTTTGGTGTTATAGAATCCTTCAATGTAAGCGAAACAAGCTAACCGTACTTCTTCGATTGAATGAAATGAACGGCGGTTTAATTCTTCTTTTTTCATATATTTTAAAAAAGCTTCGGTGACAGCGTTATCCCACGGATAACCTGGTTTAGAAAGAGAATGGACAATCGGATGATGCTCTATAAACTTTCTAAATTCTAAAGAGGTATATTGAGAACCTTGATCTGTATGAAAAAGAACAGGACTCATTAAATTTCGAGAATGAAGTGCTTTATCTAATGTTTTAATAGCTAGGTTTGTATCAATTAGTGGAAGGATCTTGGATCGTTTGGGAGCTAAAAAGCCAATTATCTTTGGGGGAAGCATGCTTGTCTTTGCTCTTTGTCTTTATAGTATTTTTGGCTTGCATTTATCAAATGCTTGGTTGACAATTTTCTACATCTTATCAATGGGTGGAACTGGAATTGCTTTTGGTAATGTCATGACAAGTGGTCAAAAACAAGTAGCACTTAAGGAGCGTGCAGATGCTAACGTAATTTTTAATACACTACAACAATTTGCTGGTGCTGTTGGAACAACAATCGCTTCACTGGTTGTAGCCTTAAGCCAAACAAACAGCAGCCTTAGTTACTCTGCAGCAACAGCCCAAGGTTCACGCAACGCTTTTATCGTCTTGCTCATTCTAGCAGCTGTCGAACTTGTTATCTTACTACGAGTTGTTGACGGAAAAGAAAAATAAGTTTATAGAGAGTGGCTTGCTGCTCTTTTTTCATTAAATTTCCTTATGTGGGAATGGTTTTCAATTCGCCATATTTTGGCAAATATGTTAAAATAAATAGTAAAATATATTTTTTGGAGAAGAATTTGAGTATAGACGATTATAGGCCGACCTTCGTGGTTGAGGCAGTTTATGATTTAAGAGCAGATGATTTATTACGACGAGGGATTCATGCCGTGTTAGTGGATTTAGATAATACCTTAATCGCATGGAATAATCCTGATGGAACGCCTGAAGTACGTGCATGGTTAGATGAGATGACTATGGCGGATATTTCAGTTGTTGTCGTATCAAATAACAAGCATTCTCGTGTGAATCGTGCGGTTTCGCGATTTGGTGTGGACTTTGTTAGCCGTGCGATGAAACCTTTCACACGCGGTATCAGTATGGCAATCAAACGTTATGGTTTTGATCGTGATGAGGTTATCATGGTTGGTGACCAGTTGATGACGGACATTCGTGCGGCACACCGTGCTGATATTCAGTCCGTTTTGGTCAAGCCATTAATGACTTCTGATGCTTGGAATACAAAGATTAATCGTTGGCGCGAACGCCGTGTTTGGGCTAAACTTGAAGAAAAATACGGAAAAATTCAATATCAAAAAGGAATTTAATGGAAGAATTATTATGTATTGGCTGTGGAGCCAACATTCAAATAGAAGATAAGGAAAAGGCAGGATATACCCCAAAAGCTGCTCTTGAAAAAGGTTTAGGGAGTGGCGAATTGTATTGTCAAAGATGTTTTAGATTACGTCATTACAATGAAATCACCGATGTGCACATTACTGATGATGAATTTTTGAAACTTCTGCACGAAGTTGGTGATAGTGACGCCCTTGTGGTCAATGTTGTGGATGTCTTTGATTTCAATGGTTCAGTTATCCCTGGCTTGCCACGTTTTGTTTCTGGCAATGACGTCCTACTTGTCGGAAATAAAAAGGATATTTTGCCAAAATCAGTTAAGGATAGCAAAGTGACACAATGGCTGACAGAACGTGCGCACGAAGAAGGACTTCGTCCAGTTGATGTCATTTTGACGAGCGCCCAAAATCACCAAGCTATCAAGAACTTGATTGAAAAGATTGAAAAATTACGTCGTGGGCGTGATGTTTACGTCGTGGGTGTTACAAACGTTGGTAAATCAACACTTATCAATGCTATCATCAAAGAAATCACAGGAGAAAAAGATATTATCACGACATCTCGCTTCCCTGGAACAACCCTTGATAAAATCGAAATTCCATTGGACGACGGCAGTTATATTTTTGATACACCAGGGATTATTCACCGTCACCAAATGGCACATTATCTTGGGGATAAAAATTTGAAATACATCAGTCCTAAGAAAGAAATTAAACCGAAAACTTATCAGCTCAACCCTGAACAAACGCTGTTCTTGGCTGGTTTGGGACGTTTTGATTTTATCTCAGGAGACAAGCAAGGTTTTACAGCTTATTTTGACAATAATTTGAAATTGCACCGTACTAAATTAGCTGGTGCTGATGCTTTCTATGACAAACATGTCGGTAGTCTTTTAACACCACCGACAGACAAGGAATTAGCTGATTTTCCAAAATTAGTCCGTCATGAATTTACCATTAAAGCTAAAATGGATGTGGTTTATTCTGGGCTGGGTTGGATTCGCATTAAAGCTTCGCAAGATAGCCCTGTTAAAATTGCTGCTTGGGCGCCAGAAGGTGTGGCAGTATTGCTTCGCAAGGCATTGATTTAAAAGAATAAAAGAAAGGAAGTTCAGGTCAGTTTTGAGCGACTTGAACAGAGGCGGAAAATTTGCTGAAAAGCCAACTGAATAATTAAGATTTTTTGTTGAGTGTGTTTTCAGCGGATTTTCATGCCTGATATGATAATTATGTTAACATCAAAACAACGTGCTTTTTTGAAATCACAAGCACACTCAATGAAACCAATTGTGCAAATTGGGAAAAGTGGTTTTAATGACCAAATTAAAACAAATGTCCGAAATGCTTTGGATGCGCGCGAATTGATTAAGGTAACGCTTCTTCAAAATACCGATGAAGATATTCACGAAGTTGCTGAAATCTTAGAAGATGAAATTGGTTGCGATACTGTTTTGAAAATCGGACGTATCCTTATTTTTTATAAAGAATCATCTAAAAAACAAAACCGTAAAATTTCACCAAAAGTAAAAGAATTGAATCAATAAAGTCAAGTTTACGAATTGACAATGTCGTTTAAAGAGTTAGTCGTTTAAGAAGTCGCCTGGCTTGGAGGTAGTCAATATGGCATTAGAATTGTTAACTCCATTCACCAAAGTTGAATTGGAGAAGAAAGAAAAAGATAAAAATCGTAAGCAGATTGGAATTCTAGGAGGTAATTTCAATCCTGTTCATAATGCACATCTCGTCGTTGCAGACCAAGTTCGCCAACAATTGTGTTTGGATAAGGTTTTTCTTATGCCCGAATACGAGCCACCACACGTTGATAAGAAAAATACAATCGATGAAAAACATCGCTTGAAAATGCTTGAATTAGCCATTGAAGGTGTTGAAGGGTTGGGGATTGAAACCATTGAATTGGAACGTAAAGGCATTAGCTATACTTACGATACAATGAAGCTTTTGATTGAAAAAAATCCTGATGTTGATTACTATTTCATCATTGGCGCAGACATGGTGGATTATTTGCCAAAATGGTATAAAATTGATGAATTGATTAAAATGGTACAATTTGTCGGTGTTCAACGTCCTAAATACAAAGCTGGAACGTCTTATCCAGTCATTTGGGTTGATGTGCCGCTGATGGATATTTCATCTAGTATGATTCGTCATCATTTTGAAAATGGTTGCCGTCCTAATTTCCTAATGCCACAGGCAGTTATTGACTACATTGAGAAAGAAGGAATTTATCATGACTTATGAGGCTTATACCGCAGGGATTGAACGTGTTGAGCTTTTAGGTAAAGTTGCATCAGTTATGAGTGAAAAACGTTTTAACCATGTCCTTGGCGTGGAAAAAACCGCCATTGAATTGGCAGAGCGTTATGGTTATGATACGGAAAAAGCTGGACTGGCTGGATTAATTCACGATTATGCCAAAGAGATTTCAGACCAAGAATTTTTAGATTTGATTGATAAGTATCAGCTTGACCCAGAACTAAAAAAATGGGGCAATAATGTTTGGCATGGCATGGTCGGTATTTATAAGATTCAAGAAGATTTGGGCGTGACGGACAAGGAAATCTTGCGTAGTATTGAGACTCATACCGTTGGTTCAAGTGATATGTCCTTGCTAGATAAGATTGTTTATGTGGCAGACTATATCGAGCCAAATCGCTGTTTTCCCTTGGTGGAAGAAGCGCGCGTGATTGCCAAAAAATCGTTAGATAAGGCGGTTGCCTACGAAACTGTTCATACCGTAGAACACCTAGCGCACCAAGCCTTTCCTATCTTCTCACAAACCATTGAGACGTATAATGCGTATGTTCATTATTTAAAAGACTAAATAGATTTATAGAATTGAAAGAGGATTTATATTGACTAAAGAAGAACTTTTGGCTGTTGTTGTCAAGGCAGCTGATGAAAAACGTGCAGAAGACATAGTTGTCTTAGACCTTTATGGATTGACTAGTGTGACAGATTATTTTGTAGTGGTTAGCGCTATGAACACACGTCAACTGGACGCTATTGCAGAAAATATTCGTGAAAAAGTTAAAGAGGCTGGTGGTGATGCTAGTCATGCTGAAGGTGATAGTCGTACAGGTTGGGTACTTCTTGACCTTAATGATGTTGTTGTCCATATCTTCTCAGAAGACGAACGTGAACACTACAACATTGAAAAACTTTGGCACGAAGCACCAATGGTTGACGTATCAGAATACCTTGCTTAATTTTGTAGCATTATTCTTATAATCTGGGGCACTTGTCTCAGATTATTTCATTCTAAGAATGATAGAAAGTTTGATAGGACAAAACAATGAACAAAAACTACGAAAAATTTGCATCGGTTTATGATGCTATCATGGATGACTCCTTTTATGATAAATGGACTGACTTTTCGCTCCGCCATTTTCCAAAAAATAAGAAAAAACTCTTGGAATTAGCCTGTGGAACTGGGATTCAGTCAGTACGTTTTGCCAAAGCTGGCTTTGACGTGACAGGGATTGATTTGAGTGAAGATATGCTTGAAATCGCAAGAAAACGTGCAAAAGCAGCCAGCGAAGCTATCGAGTTCAAACAAGGTAATATGCTCGATTTGTCGCAAGCAGGAAAATACGATTTGGTGACCTGTTATTCAGATTCTATCTGTTATATGGCTGATGAAGTTGAGGTTGGTGATGTCTTTAAACAAGTTTACGACTGTTTGAATGAGTACGGAGTATTCATCTTTGACGTGCACTCAACTTACAAAACTGATACTGTCTTTCCTGGTTATTCTTACCATGAAAATGCAGAAGAATTTGCCATGGTTTGGGATACCTATGCTGATGAGGCACCACATTCTGTTGTGCATGAATTGACTTTCTTCCTGCAAGACGAGGATGGACGCTTCACACGCTATGACGAAGTTCACGAAGAACGCACTTATGAAGTCCTAACTTACGATATCCTCTTGGAACAAGCAGGCTTCAAATCATTCAAACTCTACGCTGATTTCGAAGACAAAAAACCACGCAAAAAATCAGAACGCTGGTTCTTTGTCTGTCAGAAGTAGGGGGAATCCGCTCAAAAATTCGCTCACTTTTTTACTAAAATGAGCGAATTAGGGAAAAGTTGACTGGATTAGAATTAAAAAGGAGTACTCCATGACTGTTACTGGTATTATTGCTGAATTTAATCCCTTTCATAATGGGCATAAGTATTTGCTGTCGCAGGCTGAGGGGGTCAAGATTGTTGCCATATCGGGAAACTTTGTCCAACGTGGTGAGCCTGCGATTGTGGATAAGTGGGTACGCGCGGAAATGGCTCTGCGAAATGGCGCTGATTTGGTGGTTGAATTGCCATTTTTGGTGGCTGTTCAGTCAGCGGATTACTTTGCACAAGGTGCGATGGATATTTTAGAGCGTTTAGGTGTGGATAAGTTGGCATTTGGCACTGAAGAAAATCTGGATTATCAACACTTTTCACAGATTTATGGGGATAATCAACAGAAAATGGTGGATTACTTGCAAAGTTTGCCAGATAATTTGTCTTATCCACAGAAAACGCAGAAAATGTGGGAGACTTTTGCTGGTGTGAACTTTACTGGAAATACGCCAAATCATATTTTAGGGCTTTCTTATGCCAAAGCTTGCGCTGGAAAAGCTATTCAGATGACTCCAATCATGCGCCAAGGAGCAGGTTATCACTCGCTTGAGACAGAAACACCGTTTGCGTCCGCGACAAATTTGCGTGTCCACAGAAAAGACAAAGCTTTTGTGGATAAATTCATGCCAAATGCGGACCTTTTCGTCAACGCCCCTCAGGTGACTTGGGATGATTATTTCCCTTTGCTTAAATATCAAATCCTGACAAATGCTGATTTGTCGGAGATTTTTCAAGTTAATGAAGAACTAGCTAGTCGTATTCGCTCTGCTATTAGGAGCGTAGCGACTGTGGACGAGTTAGTGGATAAAGTGGCCACAAAACGCTACACAAGGGCGCGTGTGCGCCGTATTTTGGCTTATATTTTGGTGGGAGCTGTGGAAAAGCCCTTGCCAGAAGCTGTTCATGTGCTGGGATTTACGCCAAAAGGGCAGGAACACCTCAAAACGGTGAAAAGCTCTGTGGATATCGTGGCTCGAATCGGTGCAAAACCGTGGGATGTGGTAACGCAACAAGCCGACCAAGTCTATGCGTTAGGAAATCCACATATTCAAGAGCAAAACTGGGGAAAAGTACCAGTGAGAATCAAGAAGTAAGCGATTATAAGTGAAAAAAACTTCATTTTTTCTCTTGACTCTAACGTAACGTTGTAGCAACTACTCAATTAAATTTAAAGTATACGCACCTTTTATAAATCCTTTTATATCAATGTTTACACTTTTAAAAACTTCAAGAAGATGGACTCAAATCCTCTCATTTGGATAATATTGACACCAATTAACACCATAAAATAGACTAGTCAAGTTCTACCTTTTTAGGTAGAACTATTTTTATAAAGAGAATGATTTACTCAAAAAAAAGCGCCTATTACATAGGCACTCATACTTAGAATCCGAAACTTCGCTCACTTTCTAATGAACTAACCTTTCCTTTTTTTATTTTTGCCCCTTCTTTTTCTACCCATTTCTCATATCGCTGTATAAAACGTGTTTCTTCTTCATCTTTAAATCCTTCAAAAACAACTTCATCGATATCTTCATCATTAAAATAAAAAACTTGTTCTGGATCTAACCCTTCAGGGTAACGTGCACCAGTATAATCAAAATAAACTTTCTGCCCCTCATGATCAATCAATGGTCCACGGTTTAAAATCATAATTTTTTGATTTCCTTCTGCTAAATAAACGGTACTTCCAATTGATAACATAATTAATTCTCCTTATTTTCCTTAATCTGATATTTGATATTAATATTTGGAACAAAGTCATGATTCCACTCTGTTCCAACAGCAACAATAAGCAATCCAAAGAATCCAAAAATCACATATAGACCAACAAATCCAATCGTAACCGTCGCAAAAATACCAACTATGATTAATAAAGCAAATATGCTACCGACAATCACCGGTTTGATTTTTAATCATTTATGTATTGTAAAAGGGCTTCTTTTTCTAAAAAATGGTCGTTTAGTCGATTGTAATGGATTTAAACACCGTCCCCATTTTACACAGCCACGTCAAAGTGCTATAATGTTAAGGATTACGAATTTAGCTTTGCTAGTTCAGTAGTTCAATGATTTGGAGCTTTAGGGTGTCCAAATCAATTAATCATGCTAAAATAAAAATAATCTTTACAAAGGAGACTACCCATGGGACGTAAGTGGGCCAATATTGTTGCCAAAAAAACTGCCAAAGATGGTGCCAACTCTAAAGTTTATGCGAAATTTGGTGTTGAAATCTATGTTGCTGCTAAAAAAGGTGAACCAGATCCAGAATCAAACTCAGCTTTGAAATTTGTACTTGAACGTGCAAAACAAGCGCAAGTACCAAAACACGTTATCGACCGCGCAATCGATAAAGCAAAAGGTAATACAGACGAAACTTTCGTTGAAGGTCGTTACGAAGGATTTGGACCAAATGGTTCAATGATTATCGTTGATACTTTGACAAGTAATGTTAATCGTACTGCTGCTAACTTGCGTACTGCATTTGGTAAAAACGGTGGGAACATGGGAGCATCTGGTTCTGTATCTTACATGTTCGATAAAAAAGGTGTTATTGTCTTTGATGGTGATGACGCAGATAGTGTTTTTGAACAATTGCTAGAAGCTGATGTTGATGTTGAAGACGTTGAAGCAGAAGATGGTGTTGTTACTGTTTACACAGCGCCAACTGATCTTCACAAAGGGATTGAATCTTTGCGTGCTAATGGTATTGAAGAATTCAAAGTAACTGAACTTGAAATGATTCCTCAATCAGAAGTGACACTTGAAGGTGAAGAACTTGAGGTCTTTGAAAAACTTGTTGATGTTCTTGAAGATGACGAAGATGTTCAAAAAGTTTACCATAACGTATCAGATTTCTAATATCAGATATCGTTGATAAAATGATGGGATATTCAGCCTTTTTGAGCTGAATATCCTTTTTATTTTTGGTGATAAGCTAAGGCTATCTCGGTGATAAAAAATCTATTGGCAATTAGTGCGCATTTAGGATAGAATAAATTTATCACAGTAAAGAAACCTTAAAACTAATGAAAGTGAGGACATCAAATGAAACAAGTCATTGTTGGAATTACAGGAAATATCAAAGAAATGCCAGCTATGTCAAGAATGTATTTTGATGCGTTTTCTCGTCATTTATCAGATGGTGTTAAGGTAGCTGGAGGGGTTCCAGAATCTGTTATCGATAGAGTTTCTAGAGATAAATTAATAATTCGACAAATTACGGAGTGATATACATGATTAAGATTCCAACTAAAAAAGATGATATGCTTGAAATTTACGAAGATAATGGTAAATATATATTAAAGTATCCAACATTCAATATTACTATGCCAGAGGTTACTCAAGAAATCTCTAAAGAATCTGTTGATAGTTACCTAAGAGGTGAACATACCGGAGAAGAGTTAATTAATTATGCAGCTTCCGGGAAGTGGAAACCCTCTGTTGATTCGTGGCATGCCACTCGACAGTATCTTATTGAACATCCTGAAGATATTTTGGTTAATATCAAACACAATAAACAATATTTTTCAGATTTTGAATTTAATGATTTTCTTAAAAATCTCTGTTTAAGAAAATTAACATAGCACAACTAGATTCCATAGGTGTTATTAAAGGGAATTTGGAATTATTACTTGTTGATACTATTCAATGGATGGAAGAAATTGAATCTATCCATATAGAATTACTTCAAGAAAAAATTAATAATTATATTCACTATCTCGAAAGCAAGCAATATGTTGAAAAGTATGGCGATAACTTCAAAGAAAAGGTCATCCATATTACCTTTCAATATGCTCCTTCAGATAATGGTCTTGCTTTTCTAGTTCAAGTTCAAAAAGTTTTGCAATCAACTGATATGAGCTTGAAAGTAACTTTACAAGATTGATTTCAAGGCGCTTTTGCGTCTTTTTCTCTCATTCTTCAATCGTAATCTTCTTTTATGGTAAACTATTTGCAAAGCACAGCTGAATTTCAATTCTTTTTCTCATTCTTTACTTGCTATTGATAGTTACATTCTCTTTAACGCTCTGCGATTTTCAAAAAAGACCGTAATCATGGGTAGTTGGTCATTGACTACAAGGGTGGGGGAATGGCCAATCTCTTTAAAGACCTGCCCCACTTGCTTGGAACGATTACCAACTTGGATGGGGCGCAAGCCATGCGTGCTTTGACTTCAATCAATGCTGAAATTCACCGTCGTGAACGCATATTTGTGGCAAATGGGGTTAACCATATCAATCAGTACCAGAAGAAATACAAACTGGGTGAGGTTGCTGAGCCACTACCGCATTTGTTCTTGATTTCAGATGATGAAAACCTTGATAAGAATTGGCAAATCTGAAGTTAGTTATCATCGCTTCTCCAGTTTCATCAATGCAAGCTAAATCATGTTTGTTTTTGGCAATGTCAATACCAACATAGAGCATAAGTTTCTGATTCCTTTCCAAGTGATTAGCGACTGTTGTTCGTTCCACGCACTCTTTGCCTTGTATTCTTACACGAAATAAAACGTCCAAGCGTTATCATTCTCATTACCAATAAAAAAAAGAGCTGTGGTTAGAGTCTCCTACAAATCGTCTAATAGCGATATAACATCTTACGATGATATCGGTGGTCATTCAACACAAGTTGTTCAAGGAACGACAACCGCTACTTAATTGGAAAATACAATGAAGAAAATGCAGACAATACTGTTGACATCAATTATACAAATGAAAACATCACTCAAATCTTGACAAATCTAAATGATGTCAAATATGATTTCAAGATTTTTGATGCCCCAACTGTTAATTCTGTCATTAAGAATCAATGTTTGGATAATTTGAAAACCATTGATTTGGAATCAGAAGAGCAACCATACATCTATTTCATCTTTGGACAAGACCAAGAAGATTTACAAGAATTTGTTAATAAACGTTTGAAAGAATTCCAAGAAGACGGTACATTGACAGAACTTGCTGAAAAATACCTTGGTGGAGATTACACGCCTTCTGCTGATGATTGGAAAGCTCCAACATCAGATTAAAAAGTGTGGGTTATAGTTTTAAACTATAAGAAAACCTTATTAATAACAATTTGAAAACTAGGATCAAATAGGATAAAATAAAAACGCTTATTAAAATGAAAGAGGACATATCTATGAAATTGAAAAAATTATTTGGATTAGCTAGTGTAGCTTTGACGTCAACTGTTTTGTTGGCAGCGTGTGGAGGTTCTTCAAGTTCATCATCTTCTGATGATAAAACACTTAAAGTTGGTGTCATGACTCTAGATGCTGCAACAGAACCACTTTGGGATAAAGTTGAAGAATTGGCCGAAGAAAAAGGTGTTAAGATTGAACTTGTTGAATTTACAGACTACAATCAACCAAACGAAGCCCTTCAAAATGGTGAAATTGATGTCAATGCTTTTCAACACAAATATTTCTTGAGCAACTGGAATTCTGAAAATGATGGAACTTTGGTAGAAGTTGCTGATACGCTTCTTAGCCCAATTCGTCTCTTCTCAGGAGCTGACAGCGACGGCGATGCAAAATACACTGACGTTAGTGATATTCCAGATAAAGGAACTATTTCAATTCCTAATGACGCTTCAAATGAAAGCCGTGCCCTCTACCTTCTTCAATCTGCAGGTTTGATTGAATTAGATGTTTCTGGTGATGAATTGGCTACAATTAAAAACATTTCATCAAATCCGAAAAACTTAGATATTAAAGAAGTTGATGCTGCTCAAACTGCTTCTACTTTGACATCAGTTGATGCTGCAGTTATTAACAACTCTTATGCTCAAACTGCTGATGTTGACTATGACACAACACTTTATAAAGAGGTTGTTGATGAAAATTCAAATCAATGGATTAACGTTATTGTAGCCCAAAAAGGTTGGAAAAAATCAGATAAAGCTGATGCTATTAAGACTTTAGTTTCTGTTTACCAAACAGATGAAGTCGGGAAAATCATCGAAGAAGCTTCAGACGGTGCTGATATTCCTGCATGGGATGGCGCAACAACATCTTCATCATCTTCTGATGACGATTAATATAGCCTATTGAAAATGAAAAAATTAGGGGCTGGGATAACTTCCCAGTCTCTAAATCATTATTTCGTATTTTATGGAGAGTTAATAACTTCTAAATTGCTTCTTTGTTAGGAGTGGATTTTAAAATAATTAGCAATATGGTAGAATAGTAACTTGGAGAGTTTTCAAAACTGTGCTACCGATGTGTTTTGAATTTTGAGAGGTTGAAAAATGGTAGTAAGTGATAATAATCAGTTGCAGAAGTTTGAAAATGATGACGTTGCTCAATATTATTTTGAGATTTTACGTCAGTTAATTGCTAAAAAATCGATTTTTGCACAGCAGATTGGGTTAGCAGAAGTAGCAAATTATCTAGGCGATATTTTCACTGAAGCTGGTGCTGAAGTGATAATTGATGATACTTGTACGGCGCCGTTTGTTTTGGCACGTTTTAAGAGCAATAGACCTGATGCTCAGACGATTATTTTTTACAACCATTATGATACTGTGCCAGCTGATGATGACCAGCCTTGGTCGTCAAATCCTTTTGAATTAACCGTCCGTGATGGCTACATGTATGGACGTGGTGTTGATGACGATAAAGGGCATATCACAGCACGCTTGACAGCCGTTCAGAAGTATCGCCGTGAGTTTGGAGATTTTCCAGTTAACATTATATTTATTATGGAAGGTTCGGAAGAATCAGCTTCTGTGGGTCTTGAAACCTATCTTGAAAAATACGCTGATGAGCTCCGTGGCGCGGATTTATTGGTGTGGGAGCAAGGTATTTCAAATGCCAAAGGTCAGATTGAAATTTCTGGTGGAACAAAAGGTATTGTCACCTTTGATATGATTGTTGATTCTGCTAAGGTTGATATTCATTCGAAATTTGGTGCGGTCATTGAGTCAGCATCATGGTATTTGCTTAATGCGATTGCTAGCCTTCGTGATGAAACTGGTCGCATTTTGGTTGACGGGATTTATGACCAAGTCATTGAGCCAAGTGAGCGTGAATTGTCACTTATCCTAGAACATGCCAATCTTGATGCCGATAACCTAAAAACACTATATGGTTTGAATTTGCCAATGTTGACAAGGGATAAGGAAAAGTTAGTTCGAACGCTTTTCTTTGAACCAGCTATCACGATTGAAGGAATTTCGACAGGCTATCAAGGTCAAGGTGTCAAAACGATTCTACCAGCTAAAGCTCAGGCTAAAATGGAAGTTCGTTTGGTTCCTGGACTTGAGTCAAAAGATGTTCTTCAGAAGATTGAACAACATTTGCAACAACATGGCTTTGAACAGGTGGAGTTGATTTACACATTGGGCGAACAGGCTTATCGTAGTGATATGTCCGCCCTGGCGATTCTCAATGTGATTGAGATTGCAAAGGCATTTTCACCAAATGGTGTTTCAGTTTTGCCGACGACTGCTGGTACTGGACCAATGCACCAATTCTTTGAAGCATTAGAAGTTCCGATTGCTTCTTTTGGTATTGGCAATCCAAACAGCCGTGACCATGCTGGAGATGAAAATGTTAATTTGGCGGATTATTACACCCACATTGAGATGATTGAGGAGTTGATTAAGAGTTATGACAAAATCGATTATTAATTTAGAACATATTGACATTACGTTTTATCAGAAAAAACGTGAGATAGAAGCGGTAAAAGACGTTTCTATTACGATTAACAAAGGTGAAATTTATGGAATCGTTGGTTATTCTGGAGCAGGAAAATCAACCTTAGTTCGTACGATTAACCTATTACAGGCACCAACTTCTGGAAAAATTACGATTGGTGATGATGTGACATTTGACAACGGTAAAGTGCAGTTAAAAGGTGCAGCTTTACGTCAAAAACGTCAAAAAATTGGGATGATTTTCCAACATTTTAATTTAATGGCACAAAAAACAGCGCGCCAAAATGTGGCTTTTGCGCTTCGCCATTCAAAATTATCAAAAGAAGAAAAAGACAAAAAAGTTGCTGATTTGCTTGAATTAGTAGGCTTGTCAGATCGTGCTGAAAATTATCCTGTTCAATTATCAGGTGGACAAAAGCAACGTGTTGCGATTGCGCGTGCTCTTGCCAATGACCCAGAAATCTTGATTTCTGATGAATCAACATCTGCCCTCGATCCTAAAACAACAAAACAAATTTGGGCTTTATTGCAAGATTTGAATCAAAAACTTGGTTTGACTGTGGTTATGATTACACACGAAATGCAAATTGTCAAAGATATCTGTCACCGTGTTGCTGTTATGCAAAATGGGCACTTGATTGAAGAAGGTTCTGTATTGGACATTTTCTCAAATCCAAAAGAACCATTGACGCAAGAATTTATCAAAACAGCTACTGGTATTGATGAAGCCTTGGTTAAAATTGAAAAGCAAGCTCTTGTGCAACAGTTGTCAAAAGACGATTTGCTTGTTCAATTGAAATACGCAGGAACATCAACAGATGAGCCTATTTTAAATCAGATTTACAAACAATTTGAAGTAACAGCGAATATCCTTTATGGAAATATTGAAATTCTAGATGATACACCAGTTGGTGAAATGATTGTTGTTCTATCTGGTGAAGCTGATGCGCTTGCTGCTGCCCAAACAGCTATTCTTGAAGCTGGAATTGAATTAATTGTATTGAAACGAGGTGCCTAAATGATTGAATGGATTGAGACAAATTTACCAAATGTTTACCGCATTGGTTGGGAAGGAACGAATTCTTGGTCAGATGCCTTCTCAGCAACGCTTTATATGACTGGCTGGTCATTTGTGATTGGTGGTATTTTAGGGCTTTTAATGGGATTATTTTTAGTTCTAACTGGACCAAATGGTGTGCTTAGCAATCGTATTGGGTTTAAAATTTTAGATATTTTCACGTCAATTGTTCGTGCCATTCCTTTCATCATTTTGTTGGCTATTTTGAAAGGTTTCACCTATGCTATCGTTGGAACCAACCTAGGTCGAACAGCGGCGCTAATTCCGCTATCAGCAGCGACATTTGCCTTCTATGCTCGTCAGGTTCAAGTTGTCTTTTCAGAAATGGATAGAGGTGTTATTGAAGCCGCACAAGCTTCAGGAGCTACCCTTTGGGATATTATCAAAATTTACCTTAGCGAAGGTTTGCCAGAACTTATCCGTGTCTCAACAGTAACGCTCATCTCACTTATCGGTGAAACAACTATGGCGGGTGCGATTGGAGCAGGTGGTCTTGGTTATATTGCCATTTACTACGGTTATAACCGCTCAGCAACAGATGTCACTATCGTTGCAACAATCTGTATCCTTATCCTAGTCTTTATTATCCAATTTATCGGAGACTTCCTGACTAAAAAACTAAGTCATAAATAGAAAAAAGTACTTCTGTGAAAACAGAGGTGCTTAATGATTATTTTGTGCTATTTTATTGTCCATGTCTGTAATGAGACTAGCAAGAGTGATGTTCTCGAGAGAAGCTTTAAAATTTTCTTGAACCTCATCAATACGTGGTTGTAAAATGGAGTTCTTGAGGTGCTTTTGTCAAATGGACATTTGTTAGCCCAGCAGATTTGCAAGCTGACGGTAACCGTACAGGGCAATATATTCTTGCTGGTGAAGAATTAACCACAAACGATAAGGGTGAAAGTATTATCAGCTATGCAGACTATGCTATTGGCTTTGTTGATGAAATTGAAAATAGCAAACACATCAAAGAACGCATCAGTTTACTTGGAAAATAAGATAAAATAACACACCAAACTCATTTGAGCTTGGTGGGGTTTGTTAGTCATCATATTATCTACGCTTTTTTGACTTTTGTGATAAATATGCTAAGAATGAAGCCGACGAGGGCAAAGCTAATCCACCCCATTGAGAATTGTCCGAATGGAACAATTGTTGTGAAGAATTCAACGAGGCTTGTTGGAATTCTAAATAAGCCAGTCATTGTAGATAATGTTGAAAAGGCATCATAAAGTGCTGGAATGGCGGTGAAACCAATGGTTAAGCGATAAACAATTGGACTATTATTGAAGAATTTAGCAAGGAGTACCAAAAGTACAATCACGACTGTAAGTGGATAGAGAAGGTAAAGAACTGGCAATGACCATTTAATCAACTCAGAAAGACCACCAAAGTAGAAGAATAAGGCAATCAAGGTAAAGATACTTGCCCAAGCAACGTGAGATAGTTTTGGTTGTAGTTTGTGGAAATATTCCGCGCAGGCTGTGATTAGCCCTGTTGCTGTTGTTAAACAAGCAAGGAAAATCGCTGCCGCAAGAACTGCTCGTCCAATGCTTCCAAGATAGAAATAAGCTGCTTGTCCCAGAACATTTCCGCCATCGATAGCAGCGCCATTAAATGTAAATTGTCCGTTAGTAAATGTAAATAAGCTTTGTGATGTTGCGCCGATACGAGCCACAAAAATGTAAATAAGCGCAAGCAATACGGTTGCAATGATACCAGATTTGAAGGTCAAAAGAGCGACTTCTGACTGATTTTTGGCACCGTGTTGTTTACTAGCATCGATAACGATAATGGCAAAAGCAAGGGAAGCAAGAGCGTCCATTGTACCATATCCTTGAATGAGCCCCGCAACAAAAGGCACGTCTTTAAAGGCATTACTAATATCATTAGCGGCGTTATAAGCAGTACCAATGTTACCAGCTGGTTTGATAAAGGAAGCAATCACCAAGATTGCAAGAATGATAAGAAGGGCAGGTGTCAAATATTTCCCAATACGGTCAGCAATCTTGCTTGGTTTAATGGCTAAAATGTAAGAAAGACCAAAAAAGAGCAAACCGTAAGCAATTTTTACGCCAATGCTATCACCTAAAATTGGTTGGATCCCAATCGAAAATGACGTAGCACCTGTCCTTGGAATCGCAAAGAAAGGTCCAATTGACAAATAGAGGGCAATTGAAAATAACAAGGCATAATGGCGTGAAACAGGGCGTGCAAAATCCTCGACGTCGCTAGCACCAGAATAAGCAACAGCAACGACTCCAAGCAATGGCAGGGTGACGCCTGTCAAGCAGAAGCCAAGAATAGCCAAGGCTAAGTTACTTCCAGAATATATGCCTAAAAAGGCAGGGTAAATAAGGTTACCCGCTCCAAAAAATAGAGCAAATAACATGAAACCGATAATGACATAAATATTTTTAAATGGTTTCATATGTCCTCCTAATAATGAAAAATGCTTACAATTACTTTTTAATTGAGTAAAATTGTATGACAATTATTATAGCGAACAGAGAAGCTGTCGTCAATAGAAGAAAAGTTCAAAAATTATAAATAAATTCTCATAAAAAACTGACAAGCCGTATCCTAAAACTATAAAATGCGCTAAAGAATGTCATAAAAAGTATCATAAAAAAATTTAAATTGTGAAAAAATTTGGAAAATAGTTTATTTAAGCGCTTCATTTAACAAATCTTGTGAGAGGATGTTTGACGAAGTGGTAGTTTTGTATTATTATAAAAAAGTTATTACTATATGAGGAGTTACTATGAGACATTTTATTGGCGTTTGGAATAGAACTAGCCTAATCAAACGCATCATTATCGGAGTTATCCTTGGTTTAATTCTGGGAGTAGCCTTTCCAAAATTATCAGGAATCGGCATTTTGGGAGATTTATTTGTAGGTGGCCTTAAAGCTGTTGCACCATTATTGGTTTTTGTTTTGGTTGCCAATGCTTTATCACAACATGAAAAAGGGCAAAAGACCAATATGTCAACAGTTGTCGGTCTTTACCTTGTTGGGACATTGGCTGCGGCGTTAGTGGCAGTATTAGTTAACTACATTTTCCCATTGAAATTGACATTAGACAATGTAGCAGAATCGGATTTATCAGCACTAGAAGGGGTAGCAGAAGTTTTCAAAGATCTCTTGCTCAAAGTTGTGGATAACCCTGTTAATGCCATCGCATCTGCTAACTATATCGGAGTGCTAGCGTGGGCGGTTGTATTTGGGCTTGCAATGCGCAATGCTAGCCAACAAACGAAAGACTTACTACAAACCATGGCAGAAGTAACGTCGCAGGTTGTGCGTTGGATTATTAATTTAGCGCCATTTGGTATTTTAGGTTTGGTCTTTAACACCATTTCTGATAATGGTATTGGAATTCTGGCTAATTATGGTTTCTTGATTGTAACTCTAGTTGGAACAATGCTTTTTGTGGCTCTGGTGGTTAATCCATTAATTGCATTTGTGATGATTCGTCAAAATCCTTACCCACTTGTTCTTCGTTGCTTAAAAGAATCTGGTTTGACAGCCTTCTTTACGCGTAGTTCAGCGGCAAATATCCCTGTCAATATGAAACTTTGTGAAGATTTAGGTTTGAATAAAGACACTTATTCGGTATCTATTCCTCTCGGAGCAACAATCAATATGGCTGGCGCAGCGATTACGATTAACGTCCTAACACTTGCTGCGGTTAACACCCTTGGAATTAGTGTTGATTTTCCAACAGCTTTCTTATTGAGTGTGATTTCAGCGGTATCTGCTTGTGGTGCTTCTGGTGTGGCAGGGGGGTCTCTCCTATTGATTCCAGTTGCATGTAGCTTATTTGGCATTTCAAATGATATTGCTATGCAAGTTGTTGGTGTTGGTTTTATTGTTGGTGTTGTCCAAGATTCTTGTGAAACAGCGCTTAACTCATCAACGGACGTTCTTTTTACAGCGGTAGCTGAAAAATCTGTCTGGGATAAAAACAAAAAAGCAAACCATAGCTAATCACCGTAGCTGGGCAAATTGCTCAGCTATTTTTTATATTAACCCCCTTGCTATAACCTGTATTTATAACTAGTTCAAGAAATAAGTTTCTTTAAGTTGAACCTTATTTATGATAAAATAAAACAACATCAAAAGGGAGACGTATCTTTAGCAAAAGCAGATGGCTCATTTGTTTTAGGTACCGATAATTTCAACGGATATATTAAAGGAAATGCGGAGTTACTATCTGCTTCTGGGCATGCTGAATTTGAGTTTGAAAACGATAGATTCGCTATTGGATTAGGTGGTGAAGCTACTGGTGTTAACGTGTCCTATTCTGCTGGAGTGTCATTTTTAGAATATGATAATGGCGGTGATAAAGGAAATCTCTTCGGAATACAGGGAGGACCAAAACTTGATGCAGGAGTTAGTGCAAACTTTTCTTTATCTGGGGAGAAAGCATGAACTTTGGACTGGTTGACATCAATGCTGTTAACCTGAAATTAGGGGGCTCACTGGGTGGGTCTTGGATTCGATTTAGATTTAACATTACCAATTCCAACTTGGAATTTTGGCTGGGGGTTAGCTCATGATAGACAGTATAAAAAGCAAATGGTGGTTATTTACTATTTTATCAGGAATTTGTATGTATCTTAATCCTTACTTTGGCTTATTTTCTATTTTTATGATAGTTGTTCTATTTTTTGATATTATAATGTTTACAATTATGAAAGGACATTTTTATCTTTTTTCAAAAAAATAGCCGATAAAACAGAACACACAAGAATAATTAAGAAAATATTTGATAAGGAGATACTTTTTTTAAAAATTGGAAAATTATTTACCACTATTGTTATGATTTTTGTGATTTTAGTAGTAGTCAAACAGAATCTAGATACTCAAAAAATAATGGCTCCATATTATATACCAGTTATACAAACAAACTTTTTTTGCAGATTACTTGTATAATTCTATCTGTAATCTTAATAGTATTTTCTTTTATTCTATTTTGTTTTTATGCAGATTCATATAAACAGAAATTGAATGAATTGGTGTAATTAAATGAAAAGATCTCTATTATTATTTTTCATATTTACAATTACATTATTAATCAATAACAATATAAAATACTATGGATTAATCAGTTTATTCTTGATTCTTCCCTACTTTATTCATACTATAAATCTATCCATACGTAAAAAGTTAGCAGCTAAAGATAGCTATATAGGACGAGAAGCTAAACGACAATTAGAATTTTTTAGTAGCAAAGTTTATAGAATGCTTATATTAATTCCTACTATCCTTCTCGGAATAATACTATTCATTATGTATACAGTAGTTGTTTTGAACAACTCATTTGAACTACATAATGTAATATTATTATCAATAAGTGGTATTCTTTTAATAGGGTTTTTATGGCAGTTTTATTTAGAAATAGAAAAAAATTATGAAAGGATTGGTATTATGGGTTATTTAAAATAGCAGGCATTCGTTGGCAGCAAGTCTCTTTTGTCGTCAAATTTATTGGCTTTTTTGCTCTTTTAAAAGTGGTCATGGTGTATTTGTTTGCACCGAATTATGGCGAAACAATTTACGGAACCAAGACTATTTTGCTACAAGGCTATGGGTGATTTTATCTTACCAGTCAAGAATTATTTTACCTGTTTAACCTTGCTTTGAAATATTTTTGCACGGTTCCGCTGGCTGTCTTATTTCTTATGACAACGCAGCCAAGTCAATTTGCTTCAAGTTTGAATCAAATCGGTGTACCTTATAAGATTGCCTATGCAGTTAGTTTGACGCTACGCTACATTCCTGACGTGCAAGAAGAATTTTACATGATTCGAATGTCACAAGAAGCGCGTGGACTGGAACTATCACAAAAAGAAAAACTAATGAAACGTATCAAAGGAAATCTACAAATTGTCATTCCCTTAATTTTCAGCTCACTTGAGCGAATTGATACGGTGTCAACAGCTATGGAGCTACGTCGTTTTGGAAAAAATAAAAAACGTACTTGGTACACTTATCAAAAATTTACAACAGGGGATTTGCTAACCATTGTTATTTTACTAGTCATTATTAGTTTGTGGCTTTTCCACCTTAACCAAGGGCGTTTTTACAATCCTTGGCATTAAAAAAAGCGTATAAACCAGAACAATTAGCTGTTCAACGGTTTATACGTTTTTTTCTTATTTCAAATAACCAAGATAATCAAATTTTTCAAATGTATTGTCATTTGCAATGGCAACGACTTCAGTATTGGCTTCAAAAGCTTGGTTGGGATTGATAGGGGTATCAAGACTTGACGTTGATTTTTTACGAATACCGATTAAATTAAGATCGTATTTGTGTCGAAGGTCCAGCTGAACTAGACTTTTTCCAACCCAAGAATCAGGAATAGAAAATTCAATCATAGCAATATTATCCTCGATGTGAATAATATTTTTAATATGGTGTCGAAGCATATTTGAAGCAACTCTTTTTCCAGAGTCGCGCTCTGGTGTGATAACTTTAGTCGCCCCAATGCCGTAAAGCACTTCTTCATAAGATGCATTTTTAGCTTTGGCAAGAATAGTTTTTACCCCTAATTTTTTACAATGCATAATGGCAAGAACTGAAGATTCTAAGGTGTTTCCAGTTGCAATTACGACAACATCACATTGCGCAATGCCGACGGCTTTTAAAAATTCAATATCTGTCATATCACCAACCGCTGCCTTAGTTGCCATATCAGCCACATTTTGAACGAGATTTTCATCTCTATCTAAAGCAATGACCTCTTGCTCGAATTTATTTAATTCTTCAACAACAGTACGTCCAAAAATTCCTAATCCAAGAACTCCAAAAATCTTTTTTGTCATAATAATTTCCTCTAACCAACATTAATATTTGTTTGTGCGTAGCAAATATCTTTTTCCTTCTTTTGCAAAAGACTAAGTAGGACAGTAATCGGTCCAACACGTCCGATAAACATAAGTGTCATGATGACAAATCGCCCTGCTTGCGATAATTTAGGCGTTAAATCCATGGAAACTCCGACCGTAGCAATCGCAGAAATGGCTTCAAACAGCAAAGCTAGCGGGTCATGATTCGGTTCAAATTCCAAAAGCAACAGATAGCCGATGATTAAAATAGTAAAGAAAAAGATTAACACGGTCAGTGTTTGTTTTATCGCTTTATTGGCAATAACGCGGTGGCGGAAAGTGACTTCATTTTGCCCTGCAAGTTCGGATTTGAAAAGCAAGAAGGCAATTGCGACTGTTGTCACCTTAACACCGCCAGCCGTACCACCAGGAGCACCACCGATAATCATTTGAATCATATAAAGAACATTCGTTGCTGAATGCGTATCAAGATAAGAAATCGTTGCAAATCCAGCCGTCCTCATGGTTACTGATTGGAAAAAGCAGACCATGATTTGCTGAAAAATGGTGTATTGCCCAATTGTCTTAGCATTTTTAAATTCGATTAGCCACGTCAATGCTGTTCCAAGCAGTAAAAGAATTCCCGTTGTGGCAAGCACTAAGCGTGTCTGGTTGCTTAATGAGCGGGAAAATGCAGAAAAGCGATAAGGTTTGTCTTTGATAAAGTGTTTGATAGCTTTTTTCAAATCCATCCAAACAGCAAACCCGATTCCACCAGATACGATTGCGGCAGCAATTGCCACGTTAACCAAGGGATTCAGAACGAATTGTTTAAGGCTAGCATCGCCAAAATTATCAAACCCAGCATTACAAAAAGCAGAGACAGCAAGAAAAATGGCATTAAAAATACCGTGCCACAAGCCAAAACGTGGAATAAAATCAAAGAGCAATACAATAGCAACCAAGGACTCGATAATAAAAGTAATTTTGTAAGCATTAAAAAGGTAATGCCTAAGGTCATTGTTATTGTCATAGCTAAGTGCTGATTGTAGCAAACTCTGCTCTGATAAATTCATGCGACGACGTAAAAGGTAGGTACTGATTGCAATTAAAGTAACCAATCCTAGTCCGCCAATTTGTATGAGACACATTGCAATCACTTGACCGAGTCCATTATAAACACTTGCGACAGGAACGACTGATAATCCCGTCACACAAACCATTGAAACCACATTGAACAAGTGGTCAAGGTAAGTAGTGCTAGGAGCATCGGCATAGTGAACTATCGGGAGTGAGAGTAACAAACTCCCAATAAAAATGACGATGACAAAACTAAACGTTAACCGTCGCGTACTTGTTAAAGATTTAAAAATGCTATTCAAAGAGTATTCCTCCTAAACTCCAAAACGGTTTTCAAAGCCTTCTAAAAGAGCCTCACGACTCATAATATATTAAAGAGGTTTTTTATTTGGCATCCCAACCTTACGTGGGTATTTATTTGGTGTTTCTTTTTTCTTTTCAAGAATTGTGATTTGGCGACTATCGCCATTTGGCAATTCATAATGATAATTGTCTATGAGTTTTGAAAAAAGAATTGTCATGGCATTTTTGGCATTTGCCAATTCTTCTTCGGCAGCAGAAGCCTTAAGAGCAATTAATTGCCCACCAACTTTTAAAAATGGGATTGTCAATTCGGTCAAGACTTGGAGATGAGCAACAGCTCGTGCTGTTACAATATCATAGCTTGCGCGGAAATGCTTATCTTGACCAAAATCTTCAGCACGTCCATGGTAAAAATGAACTCCCTCTAAGCCAAGTTCATCTGCCAATAAATTAAGAAAATTAATACGCTTATTTAGCGAATCAATGATAGTAACATCAATATCAGGGTATAAAATCTTGATAGGAATACTTGGAAAACCAGCTCCAGCTCCAATATCTAGCAAACGAATCGCTTGATTTGTTATTTTTCCTTGAAGAACAGGGGCAATAGAATCATAAAAATGTTTCAAATAAACGCCCTCTTCATCTGTAATAGCCGTCAAATTAATTTTTTGATTCCATTCAACCAAAAGCTCAAAATAACGCTCAAATTGCTTTTTTTGTGTATCTGTCAACTCAAAACCTTGTTGACTAAGTTTTTTATAAAATTCTTCAGGTGTCATGATTATCAGTAAAGAAAGCATTAGTAGCCTGCAAGACACAAACCACCACAACTTTCCTCTAATATCCTTTCAATTCCAATATATGTCATCTTATTTTACCATAAAATTCCATCCAATAACATTCTTAGAAATGGTTATAACACCCGAAAAAACTATTTTTCCTCCACCTTCCTATGTAATCACTTTAAGAATTGAACGAAAATTGATATAATAAGCCTAGAAAGTATATTTTTATCTATTTATTTTAGTAGTTTATCAAAAGCTTTTGTGTAGCGGTAGGTTACAAAAAGCAACTGATTTTGGAAGAGTATGTCATACCTAAGGAGGAATTTATGATTTTTGTTATTATTGCTATTATTATTGTTGTTTTAGTGCTTTGGATTATTGCTGTCTATAATGGTCTTGTAAAAAGTCGTATGCAAACTAAGGAATCTTGGAGTCAAATTGATGTGCAACTCAAACGTCGTAATGACCTCATTCCGAATCTGATTGAGACTGTAAAAGGCTACGCAGCTTATGAAGAAAAAACATTTGCTAAGATTACAGAATTACGCAGTCAAGTTGCCCAAGCAGAAACACCGGCAGAAGCAATGCACGTGTCAAATGCTCTTACTAAACAACTTTCAAGCTTGATTGCTGTTGCTGAAAATTATCCTGAACTTAAAGCTAATAACAGCTTTATCAAGTTGCAAGATGAATTGACAAATACAGAAAACAAAATTTCTTATTCACGTCAATTGTTCAATACAACAACAGCAAATTATAATGTTAAATTAGAAACTTTCCCAAGTAATATCATCGCAGGTGTGTTCGGCTTTAAACCAAGCCAATTCTTGGAAACACCTGAAGATGAAAAAGAAACACCAAAAGTATCATTTGACTTCTAAAAAATGGTGTTTTGAGAAGTTGTTTTAAAGCAACCTTTAGTAAAGAAAGGAATAAAATGGAAGGTCTCTTGAATGGTTGGTGACTTTAACAACTCAAAGAGACTTTCTATTTTCTTAATAAAATCATGTTATACAATCAAATTTCTAGTAACAAGCGAAGAACGGTTGTTTTGATTCTTGTTTTCTTCTTGATTTTGTCAGCTATTGGTGCCGCAGTTGGCTATCTTTGGTTAGATAGTCTAGAATTCGGTGTGGTTATCGCCTTAATCATTGGTGGAATCTATGCTGCTAGTATGATTTTTCAATCTACAAATGTTGTCATGTCAATGAATAATGCGCGTGAAGTCAGCGAGGAAGAAGCTCCAGAACTTTATCATATTGTAGAAGATATGGCAATGGTGGCACAAATTCCAATGCCGCGCGTGTTTATCGTTGAAGATGATTCTTTAAATGCGTTTGCGACAGGTTCAAGTCCTGAAAATGCTGCTGTCGCAGCCACTACAGGATTGTTAGCTGTGATGAATCGTGAAGAGTTGGAAGGTGTTATCGGACACGAAGTTAGTCATATTCGTAATTACGATATCCGCATTTCTACCATTGCTGTCGCCTTAGCCAGCGCAGTGACTTTGATTACTAGTATCGGTAGCCGCATGATGTGGTTTGGCGGAGGTGGCAATCGTCGCCGTTCGAATAACCGTGATGAGGGTGGTCTTGGTATTTTGATGTTGCTCTTTTCAATTTTATCGTTAATTTTAGCACCACTTGCCGCAACTCTCGTTCAATTAGCCATTTCACGGCAACGTGAATACCTTGCTGATGCCAGTTCTGTTGGACTCACTCGCAACCCTGAAGGAATGATTAAAGCACTTCAAAAACTGGAGCAATCTTCTCCAATGCATCATCCTGTTGATGAAGCAAGTGCGGCACTCTATATTAATGACCCTATCAAAAAAAAAGAAAGAACAACATCATTGTTCAATACACACCCATCTATTTCGGATCGTATTGAACGTCTTCGTCAAATGTAAGTATTTTTCTCCTTCACACGCTTGTGTGAAGTTTTTTGTTGCTACATTATTCAATAAGCTTTATTATTGGTAGTAATATGTACAGACAATACCGTAAAAAGTTGGTATAATAGTAAAGAAATTTTAAAAGAGGTAGTAATAATGATGTTTTCAATTTCGGAAATAAAAAAGAATCCAGATGGAATTGATTTTAATTCTGTTTTAGAAATTAAAGAAAAATTAATAGAACGTAACAAAGATGTGCTAGATGTTAAAGAGGTTTTTGTACAAGGGACTATTTCCTACGATGATGGCTTATATTTGTTAAATTATACACTTGATTATACAATTACATTACCGTCAAGTCGCTCAATGCTACCTGTAGATGTACATCAAGTTGAAGAAGTCTCAGAAATTTTTATTGAAGCAGTGGATATTCATGCAAAAGAAGATCTTGTTAGAGAAAATCTTGTTTTAGTACTTGAAGAAGATTATATTGATTTAGAAGAGAGCGCTATTGATAATATTTTATTAACGATTCCAATGCAAGTTTTAAGCGAAGAGGAACAAAATTCTGACACAATGCCATCAGGAAATAGCTGGTCAGTTTTGACAGAAGAGCAATATGATGCCCTGCAAGATAAGAAGAAAAAAGAAAATAATCCGTTTTATGCTTTAAGTGGATTGTTTGAAGATTGATACTATTTTTAATAAAAAAATAAAATATTCTTGAATTATAGTTAACGCTTTGATATACTTTTAAAGTGATATAGTATACTTATTTTTATTGTTTATTTTGAGAATATTATAACAAAGTGATGGAAATGCTATAATCTTTTTCTTATTGGGAAACAAAGAAGGTGCTCTGTATAGGAGTGTATACTTTTAAAAGGTTGGTGACAATGAGTAAAAAGATTTTAATTATTGAAGATGAAAAAAATCTTGCACGCTTTGTGTCTTTGGAGTTACAACATGAAGGTTATTCTGTAGTTATAGAAACAAACGGACGCTTAGGGCTTCAAATGGCTCTTGATGACGATTTTGACTTGATTTAATGCTTCCAGATATGGATGGATTTGAAATCACACGTCGTCTTCGATTGGAAAAAGAAACTTCTATCATTATGATGACAGCCCGTGATTCTATCATGGATATTGTTGCTGTGCTGTGTCATTATAAGCTCCTTTTATTGACTTGTCAAATATTCTTATGCAAAAAATTACTTTATATTATTATGATACCATACTCATGATATTGCGTACAATACTATCTATAACTGGATGTATTGACATGATAAAAAGTATTTTTTCTTCTACCTTCTTATAATTACTGTATTACAATGTAATAACAAAAAACGAAGCTTATTTTTAAAATCTAGCTTCGCTTTTTTAGCTTCCTCACTATATAATTGCCCAGTCATAAGGAGAAATATTGTCTAGCTCCTTGTATTTTTTCTTTTCAAGTTGTTCAAGCTGATAAGTACTATCCATTCTTAATAAAAAGACAGCAGGAATTCCAGTTGCTTTTTCTATTTTTAGTGCTACTTCACTACTCATGAATTTCTTGCGATTAAGAATATCAGAAATATAAGCTTGACTTACATTGATACGACTAGCAAGTTCTGCTTGTGTGATGCTATAGTGTTTCATTGTCTCCTTGAGCGTATCTCGAGCAGAAAATTCAGAAATATCAACTTCAATTTTATTGTTTCGATTCAACATTTTTCTACCTCCTAATGATAATCTTCACTTTCTATAATAGAAAGTGTAACAATTTCGCTTTTATGAGTGGTTAGCTTATCGCTTTTATCCTAGCCTTCAAAAATTAGTCTAAAATTTGCGGCAACATCTACTGCGAATTGTTGCTTATGTTCTCCTGATAATTGATGTAAGCGAGGCGGTGGTAAGTGACTGATTTGAGATAAATTTTCTGCAACAGTAAATTCCTTTAAACGTTGTTTAATTCTTAATGCTCTATCTTTTCCATAGAACTTAACCACTTTTCGTTCATCAGATAAAATTTTAGTGAGCTTATTCGTTTCTCCGAAATATTCCATAATTTCACTTTCTTTCGTTGATAAACAAATTATAACAAAAAGTTATAATTTAGTCAAAAATAATATAACCTTTTGTTGTACAGTCTACTTATGTTTTAACGTAACTTTAGTATCACTGTTGTGGTCAAACTTTTTTGTAACACTTTGCCCTGAGTCATAAAGTTCTACTAGAGTTTCTTTGAAACTTTGTTCATATCGTTTAACCATAATTGGAGTGTACCAAATTACCTAAAATACTGTCCATTTTTTCTAGGATAACATCAAGACACAGTAATCGCCCCAACAATTGGATAGACATCTGTCACTGCATGAAAAAGCGCAAGTAAAACTACAAATAAAAAACTTCTCCATAGTTTAGAGAAGTAATTTAAATCTTTTTATTAAAATTTACCATGTGAAATAGCGAATTATTTTGAAAATACCAAGTACAAGCATAACTGTACCGAGAAGTGTCCAAAGCAACATTGCGCCCCACAAAGGTGCAAGTAGAAGCATAAGACCAGCAACTACGCTAATAATTCCTGAAAGAATCGTCCAAAATTTAGAAGGAGAATAAGAAATGAAAGCAAAAGACAAGACTCCTTCAGTAATCCAAGTAAACCCAATCAAAAGTCCACTAATAAGGAACAAAATACTTTCAGCTGCTCCTAAATTAATTAATGAAAAGATTCCAGCAATTAAATAAACTACACCTAAAAGAAGATGTCCAAACCTAGACCATGCTTCTTCATCCTTCAAAGAAAAAGTAGAAACAAGATAAGAAATTCCAATTAAAATAAAACCAGCTCCAACTACTACGGTACCTATCTGTGCTGTACGTCCAGGCCAAAACAAAATAAGTAATCCCATAATAGTAGAAACAAGGCCACTAATTCCAACATTGTTACGTAAATTTTTCAAGATATTTTCAGACATATCTAATACTCCTTTCTTTTATTTATTAAGTATAACTCACTAAAAGGTAAATTGCAAGTTTTTTTACTTTTAATCAATATGTTGAGACAACTCTTTCTGTATTTTCTTTAAATATACTCTGATTTCATCTGTTTCACCAAATGCTTCAAATTCACTCAGCTTATTTTCGAAACTTCTTAAAATACTCGAAAACTCTTCTATTGCAAGATTATTCTTCTTTTCTTGAAAAAGTTTTTGATTCTCAGTTTTCAATGCATAAACTTCTTGAGTGAGCTGTGCATTTTGATCCACAGTTTCTCTTATAAAATCAAGCTTTTCTAAAATTTCTTTTCATTATCCAACGAAACAAATTTATTCTTTCTTTTAGAAACCTGCTTTTACGTTATCGTCGGATTTTGTGCAAGTTGCCTTATACCCCCTGAAGAAGATCCAAAAGACGACACAAAAAAAGAATGAAAGAAAGTAGAGTCACTTGCAATAAAAAATCAGTATAACCAGCATATAGCCTTGTTACTTCTTTTCTTGATTTTTTAGGCCCCTGAGTTAAAGAAAGAAAAATATACAAAAATCCTAAACTCTCCAAAATAACTATCGAAAAAAACATATTACAAAAGAATAAAACAAATTGTTTCCAATAATAGAGATATAAAAGTTTGGAATATTTCCTTAGGAAGTAATCAAGAGATAAATGATAATTTTATATCAGCAGAAGCAGCTGTTTTAGATAAGATTCAATATGAAAATGATGTTGTTTTTGTTATTGCAGGTACAAATAAACCTAATGCAATGATTGAAAAAATTGGTTCTCCAGCAGATTCGATTAATGGTTTAGTTGTGAATGCTATTACTAAAAGTGGTATCTCTACTAAGTATACTCGTAAAGGATTGGCTTTATCATTTTTTGCTAAGCCGGATGTTAGTTATTATGGAGGAAGTCAAGAAAAATATATAAAGGTATGTGAACCCTTAGGGGAAGCTAATGTTGCAGGGACCTCTTTTGCTGCACCTTGGATTGCTCGAAAATTATCCTATTTAATAGATATTTTAGGATTAAAAAGAGAACTGGCAAAAGCATTAATAATAGATTCGGCAAGGGGATGGAATGAAAAGCCTACTATGGATGAAATTTCAATATATGGACATGGGGTTGTTCCGATTAGAATTGAAGATATCATTTATACTCCAGATGATGAAATTAGATTTTTAGTTTCAGATATAAGTGAAAAATGGAATACTTATAATTATGACTTTCCTATTCCTTATATATCTGACAATGATATAAAAAAATATCCTTATATTACACGGGCTACAATGTGTTACTTTCCTACCTGTAATCGGAGTCAAGGAATAGACTATACAAATACAGAGTTAGATTTACATTTTGGAAGGGTATATGAAGATAGTAAGAATAGGATAAAAATCAGAGAAATTGACGATAATAAACAAAATCAAGAAGAGGATTCAGCTTTTATTTCTGAGTCTTATGCACGTTCGGAATATCAAAAGTGGAATAATATAAAATATAAATCTGAAAAAATGAAAGTAAGATATAAAAAATATTATCCTGATAGAATGTGGGGTATGGAAATCAAAACGGCTAATAGATTAGATCCTAAGGATGGAATAGGACTTAGGTTTGCAGTAGTTGTTACTATTAAGGAAGTAAAAGGGATTAACAGAATTGATGAGTTTATAAAAAATTTTCAATTGGAAAGTTGGCTTGTTAATCGAATAGATGTTAAAGCAAGAATTGATATAAATGAGACAATAAATGAGACAATTGAATTTGAGTAAGATATAATCTTTGTAGTTATTACTGATTGAAATGATGTAAGATGATGAACATGTAAGTGCTAATAAATATATAGGACAAGAGAAATCTTGTCCTTATTTTTTTGTGTAAGGGGGAAGTATGGAAGAAAGATTTACAGATTTATGTACAGCACATAAATTAGCGAAATTATTTGAATACGAATTAAAAACAGTACAAAATTATATTAGTCAAATGAGAAGAGATCCAGAATTTAATAAATATGTTGTAGGTCCAAGAGGACATACAATGGTAAGTTATGCAGGTTTTTATGATTATTGGATAAAACAAGGAGAAAAGCAAAGAGAAATGTTATAATGAGTTATACATTTTTTCTGCTTGGTTCATAGGAGAGAGAATGTTTTATAAAAAGTTAAAAAATGGTAAATACCGTTATTTTGAGAAGTATTTTGATGAAAATCAAGAGAAGTGGCGTCAAGTCACAGTGACTTTAAATTCAAAAAGTAGAGTTGCGCAAGCAGAAGCTAAAAATAGATTAGCTTTAAAAATAAAAGAACGGCTTGAACAACAAATTTATCAGGAAATACTTACAATTCAAGAAGTTTATAATGATTGGCGAAAAATTAGAGATGAAGAATTAAAAGCTTCTTCTATTCATACAGAAAATGGTTCTTTTCAAAGGTTTTTAAAAAAATTTGGGAAAAGAAAAATAGACAGTGTAAAAGGGAGCGAAATTCAGAAATTTATCTTAGAATTAAAGTTATCCCCAAAGACACGAGTATTGAGAAGAAGTTATTATACGATGTTGTTTTCTTATGCGCAAAAGGTGGGCTATATAGAAGATAATCCTATGTCACAAGTTGTCTTACCTAAAGTAAGAACAACAGTGGATGATGTTAAAAAGAAACAATGTAATTTTTTAGATCGTACAGAAATGCGTACGATACTAGATTATGGTTATAGCATACCTAAGTATTATAGACAAACGTCTTTGTTTGAATTTATGTTTTTTACAGGATTGCGTATAGGAGAGCTTCTTGCTTTAAGATGGGAAGATATTGACTTTGAAGAAATGACTTTAACAGTGAATCATACACTAAATCTTCATGGTTATGTAGCAGATGCTCGACAACTGCTTTCTCCTAAAACTGCCCATTCTTATAGAACTTTATCATTGAATAAAAGATGTATGGAAATATTGTCTGTTTTTCAAAAGGAGTGTTACGATAAGGAATTTATCTTTGTCAGTGAAAAAAATCATATTTATGGTAGAGATGAGCTTTCTGTTATTTTTAAGAAAATCTGTTCAGAGCAACTCGGAGAGGATAAAAATATGAGAAGGTATCATTTGCATATGTTAAGACATTCTCATATCTCCTTACTCGTTGAAATGAATATACCAATTAAAGCCATTATGGAACGTGTAGGGCATTCGAGTGAGAAAATGATTTTACAGGTCTATAGTCATGTGACTAAAAATATGCGTAAAGAATTAAGAGTCAAACTGAACGATTTTAAATTATAATACTTGAATTGTAGTAAAAAACTAACCAAAAACTAACCAAAAATGAAGGAAAAAGGGGGGGAATAGGGAAATAATATTGTGAGTAAATCTCTTGAGAATGCGATTATAGCGCACGGTTAAGGGATTTGTGTGATGTTATTTTTTAAGATGGTTAATGAAATACTAGATATGGTTCATGTTCAGGGAACTTTTGATTTACACAAAGGTGAAAAAACAGATTTGAAAAAATCAATCGAATTTGTTTTGGGAAATTTCCGTATTTTGCACCCAGATTTTAATTTCCAATTTTCAACAAGTGTGGAAGAATGTGTCTTTGCAGAAATTTACAAAAATCATTTCGAACAGGCAATTTTGATTTTAATTGATAATGGCGTGAAATATTCTTCTGGAAGCAAAATAATCCATGTGACTTTGGACATCCAAGGAGATGATGCTATTGTCAAAGTTAAGGATGAAGGAGAAGGTATTTCTCAAGAAGACCTAAAATATATTTTTGAACGTTTTTATCGAACAGATAAATCACGTAATCGTGTTTCGACACAAGGAGGTCTTGGGATTGGTTTAGCTATTCTTAAGCAGATTGTTGATGCTTATGAGCTCAATGTTAGCGTTAATAGTGTTGTTGACGAAGGCACGGAGTTTACATTGGTTATTCCGATACTTAAGACCAAACAAGATAAGACAGACTGAGTTTTTCTCTCGGTCTGTTCGTTTTTCTAATAAAGCATGATTGATTAGTCATTTTTTATTAGAAAAGGGACAAGGTTTAAGAAATGGGGAAAAGTTTGGTTGATATGGTAAAATTGGTATTACTTTCATAATGATTGATTTTATGTTAAAATAAAGTATTGAAATAATTGGTAGAATGGGGTGTTTGCATGCGTTGTCCAAAATGTAATTATAATAAATCAAGTGTTATTGATAGTCGCCAAGCTGAAGATGGAAATACCATTAGACGTCGTCGCGAATGTGAAAATTGTCAGACACGTTTCACGACTTTTGAACGTGTTGAAGAATTGCCCTTACTAGTCATTAAAAAAGATGGAACGCGTGAACAATTTTCTCGTGAAAAGATTTTAAATGGTATTTTCCAAAGTGCTCAAAAACGTCCAGTATCAAGCGATGATATTGAACAAGTTGTCTCACGTATCGAGCAAAAAGTTCGTAGTGAGTACGAAGGTGAAGTTCCAAGTACAGCCATTGGTAATCTTGTCATGGATGAGTTAGCTGAACTTGATGAGATTACTTATGTGCGTTTTGCCTCTGTTTACAAATCGTTTAAAGATGTTGATGAGATTGAAGAACTTCTACAACAAATTACCAACCGAGTTCATAGTAAGAAGAAAAGAAGTAATTTAAATGAGACCGATCGATGAGTTTTCTTATATCAAAAATAATAAGGTTTTATTAGATTCTGATAGTCTTAGCCAGCTGTATCACCCAGTGATTGGAAATCATGCGGCTTTGCTTTATGATTATTTGTTGGCGTTTTTTGATGATGGTGTTAAACGTCACAAATTTAGTGAGATTCTCAATCATTTGCAATTAAGCATGCATCAGGTGGAAGAAGCTTTTGCAATTTTGACTGCTGTTGATTTACTTGTTTTGTACCAAACACGTGATGCTTATGTTTTAAAATTGCAGCCAGCTTTGAATCGTGAGATTTTTCTTAGCAATCCTGTCTATCGTCGCTTGTTAGAGCAGGAAATTGGTGATGTTGCAGTGGCTGAGCTGGATATTAAAATTCCGCAAGAGGCTAGAGAGATTTCCAAAAAATTCTCAGATATTTTTTCAGCAGAAGGGACACCAAAGTCAAAAGCAAATGTGTCAAAAAATCATTTTGATTTGGATAGCTTTGAGCGTTTGATGTTGCGTGATGGCCTGCAATTTAAAGATGAAAAAGCAGATGTTGTTTCGATTTACAGCCTTGCTGACAAATACACCATGAATTGGTTTGATACCTATCATTTGGCAAAAAGCACGGCTATTAATGGTAAAATTTCACCCCAACGAATGACTATTCAGTTGGAACAACCCAAAGATGCGAAATCACAAGGTCAAAGCAAAGAGCAATTTGACACCAAGGAACAAGTGATTATTCGTGAAGCCAAGCAAGCTAATGCAAGAGAATTTTTGGAGAAAATCAAAGCACCACGTCGTGCAGTGGTTACCGAGAGCGAGCGAAAATTGTTGGAAGAATTAGCTAACATGAGCTTTTTAGATGAAGTGATTAATGTCATGGTGCTTTATACGTTAAATAAAACGCAGTCAGCTAATCTCAATAAACCTTACATTATGAAGGTAGCAAATGATTTTGCTTATCAAAACATTGCGACTGCTGAAGCTGCCGTTTTAAAAATGCGCAGCTTTGCCCAACGCAATAAAGACCGTAAAGTACAAGCAAAAGTTGCTAAAAGCAATGTCCCTGAATGGACAGCAAAAGAATACAAGCATGTTGCTACTGCTGAAGAAAAAGCGAAATTGGAAGAACTCAAACGTAGCATGTTAGAAGATTAAGGAGCGAGTGATGGAAAAAATTGGACAAACCTTGGCTAAACAGCTTCGCCAAAGTCGCACAGACCTTAATGAATTGACCCAAGTTATTTTAGCAGATAAGGAAATTGCTGATTTTATCACGTCAAATGGCTTGACTCAGGAGCAAATTAACCGTAGTCTACCTAAGTTTAATCAATTCATGGTGGAGCGTGAAAAATTTCAAAATCAGGATGAATCCTATATTGCTAAAGGGTACAAGCCTGCCCTTAGCATGAATGAGGGCTATGCAGATGTCATTTATTTGGAAACACGCGAATTAGTTGAGGCTAAAAAACGTCAAGATATTAAAAATCGTGTGACTTTGATTGGCTTGCCAGCTAGTCTCAAACACATTTCAACAGATGATCTTGATTTAGGAGACCCAAATCGTATTGAAATTTACAATTATTTGAACGATTATCAAAAAGATCTTGAGCCAGGAACTCAAAAAGGGCTTTATGTTTTTGGAAATTTTGGTGTTGGGAAGTCTTATTTGATGGCTTATCTAGCAAATCGTTTATCTGCCAAGTACGACAAGTCAACGACCTTGCTTCATTTTCCGACTTTCTGTGTTGATATTAAAAATGCTATCAATACAGGAACGGTGAAAGAGCAAATTGACCAAATCAAACAATCTGAAATTTTAGTTCTTGATGATATTGGGGCAGAGCAACAAAGCCCATGGATTCGTGATGATGTTTTGCAGGTTATTTTGCAATATCGAATGCAAGAAAATCTCTTGACATTCTTTACATCAAATCTTGATTTTAAAGGACTTGAAGAACACTTTGCAGCATCACGCTCAGGTGATGAAACGTGGCAAGCAAAGCGTGTCATGGAGCGTATTCGTTATTTGGCTCGTGAAATTCATCTACAAGGTGATAATCGTCGCTAATCGTAAATCATAAAACTGATAAATAGATAAAAGAATTTGAAAGGAATAAATTCGACAAAGGCATTTTTGAGAAATCAAAATGTCTTTCGTGTGGAAAAATCTACTTAAAATAGTTGAGACTGTTTTAACGAAGTTGGCACTAGAAGAATTATGGCTTTACCTACTGTTGCTATTGTCGGGCGTCCAAATGTTGGAAAATCGACTTTGTTTAACCGTATCGCAGGTGAGCGCATTTCAATTGTGGAAGATGTCGAAGGTGTTACACGCGACCGCATTTACACAACAGGTGAATGGCTTAACCGCAAGTTTTCATTGATTGATACCGGTGGTATTGATGACGTTGATGCGCCGTTTATGGAACAAATCAAACACCAAGCTGACATTGCGATGACTGAAGCAGATGTTATCGTGTTTGTGGTTTCAGGAAAAGAAGGCGTTACAGATGCTGATGAATATGTTTCAAAAATCTTGTATCGTACTAATAAACCAGTGATTTTAGTGGTCAATAAAGTTGACAACCCTGAAATGCGTAGTGATATTTATGACTTTTACTCACTTGGTCTTGGGGAACCATACCCAGTGTCATCTGTTCATGGGATTGGTACAGGGGATGTCTTGGATGCTATTGTTGAAAATCTGCCTGTTGAGGAAGAGGATGAAAATCCAAATATTATCAAATTCAGTTTAATTGGTCGTCCAAACGTTGGTAAATCAAGTTTGATTAACGCGATTCTTGGTGAAGAACGTGTGATTGCAAGCCCAATTGCAGGGACAACACGTGATGCTATCGACACAAACTTTACTGATAGCGAAAGTCAAGAATACACAATGATTGACACCGCAGGTATGCGTAAATCTGGTAAGGTTTATGAAAATACTGAAAAATATTCAGTAATGCGTTCAATGCGTGCCATTGATCGTTCAGACATCGTTCTTATGGTTATCAATGCCGAAGAAGGAATTCGTGAGTATGATAAACGTATTGCAGGATTTGCTCACGAAGCTGGTAAAGGAATCATTATCGTTGTTAACAAATGGGATACGATTGAAAAAGACAACCATACAGTTGTAAAATGGGAAGAAGATATTCGTGACCAATTCCAATTCTTGTCATATGCACCAATTATCTTTGTTTCAGCGGCGACAAAACAACGCTTGAACAAATTACCTGATATGATTAAGAAAATTAGCGCAAGCCAAAACAAACGTATTCCATCAGCTGTGCTTAATGATGTTATCATGGATGCTATTGCTATCAACCCAACACCAACAGATAAAGGGAAACGTTTGAAAATCTTCTACGGCACACAAGTTTCTGTTAAACCACCGACGTTTGTTATCTTTGTCAACGAAGAAGAACTCATGCACTTCTCATATATGCGTTTCTTGGAAAATCAAATCCGCGCAGCTTTCGGCTTTGAAGGCACACCAATCAATTTGATTGCCCGCAAACGTAAATAAGATTTAAAAGCACCGTTTGTGGTGCTTTTTTTGCTGCATTTGGAAAATATCGCTAAAAATAAAATCAAAAGAATTATTTTTTTAAGCTAAAGAAGGCTGAATTTGATACAATAAAAGGATAAGGAAAAAGGTGGTGGTTAAGAGTGGGTAGAATGATTCCAGGTCGAATTCGCAATCAGGGAATAGAACTTTACGAACAAGGTTTGGTTGATATTGTTAGTAAACGAGAAGAAGTAATTCAAGCGAAAGTTGGTGCACATCATCTTCAGTATGCTTTAGAAGATGAACAGGTGAGATGTGATTGTGACCTGTTTGCCAAGAAAAAATATTGTGAGCATTTGGCGGCTTTAGAGTATTTCCTAAAAAATAATACAGAAGGCAAAGAGTTGTCAGATGAGCTTAGTTCACATCAAGAAATTCAGCAAGGAACGAAAAAAGTGACCTCATTTGGTAGTGTCTTTTTGGACGGCTTGGTTATCAACGATGATGACACAACAAAATACCGTTTAGCAGCTTATGGTAGTCAGAGTCCCTATTCATCAGATTATTGGTGGACGTTAAAAATTAATCGTTTGCCTGATGACCGTGCTTATGTTGTCCGAGATATTAAAGCCTTTTTAGCGGTTGTTAAAAGCGAAGGTTATTATCAAATTGGGAAAAATTATTTTGAACCCTTGTCTTTGATTCAATTTGATGAAGCTAGTAAAGACTTGATTCAATTTTTATGGCGTGTTTTGCCAGATAATGACCGTGTTGATTTGGAGCATATTTTGCCAAATCACGGTCGAAATCTTGCGTTAACAAGTGGGACATTTGAGGAAGGCATTTCATTGTTAAACGAGCTTTATGATTTCTCATTTGAACACAATCATCAGAATTATGGGCAACTGTTTTTTAGACCATTAGATGGCTCAGAAGGGTTGTTGTCATTTAAAGTCATTGTTCATCGTCAATCAATTGAACTAATTATTACAGAAAAAACATTTCAGCCATTTTTTGACAATGCTTTCTTATTCACAAATGGTATAATTTACGGTTTGAGTTTGAAGCAACAAAAAATCTTAGCCGCTGTTCGTAGCCTGCCGATTGAGTCTGATTTAGCGAAGCATTTGTTCTTTGATTTGGATGACCAAGCAAAATTAGCTGCTAGTTTACTTGATTTTAAAGAGCTTGGAGTGGTTGAAGCTCCGAAAAGTTTTGAAATTCATGATTTTGTACCTTCTTTTCATTTAATGTTAAATGAATACCAAGAGATTGCTTTAAAGGTGACTTTTGATTATGGTACGGTTAAGGTCAGTAGTAAACGTGAACTTGAAGACTTACCATTTGCTAGTCATTTTAAGCATGAAGAACGTGTGTTTAGGACTTTAGAAGCCAATGGCTTTGCTGCCTCGTTTTCATCTTACCATGCACCATTGGCAAATGAAGATTTGTACGACTTCTTTACCAATACCTTGGAACAATTGGAACGTTTGGGTAAGGTAATCTTGTCTGATGACCTTGAAGAAGTGCGTCAGTTTGAGCGCCCACAAGTTTCTGTTCAGACAAATGGTGGTCTGTTGGATATTTCTTTTGATTTTTCAACTATTTTTGAAAACGATATTGATGATGCCTTAGAAGCACTCTTTAAAAATCAACCTTATTTTGTGAACGACGCTGGTAAATTAGTTGTTTTTGATGAGGAAACACAACGTGTCAGTAATGCTTTACAAAATTTACGAGCTAAGCAGCTGAAAAATGGGCATTTGCAATTAGAAGCCATTTCAGCGCTCCAAATTTCAGATTTATTCCAAGACAATGACCGTGTGACATTTTCAAAAGAAGTTGAACAGTTGGCGCACGATTTGAGACACCCAGAAAGTTTTGAGGTCACTATTCCAAATTTAAACACGCAGTTACGGGATTATCAGATGGCTGGTGTTCGTTGGTTATCTATGCTTGACCATTACGGATTTGGTGGCATTTTAGCTGATGATATGGGACTCGGTAAGACCTTGCAAACAATTGCTTTTCTAGCTTCTAAACTAACGCCAGAGACACGCATTTTGATTCTATCACCGTCAAGTTTGATTTACAATTGGCAGGATGAATTTACCCGCTTTGCACCAGAAATTGATGTCGTTGTGGCTTACGGTTTAAAAGCAGTGCGTGATGATATTATTTCGCAAAATCATCAGGTTGTGATTACGAGTTATTCCTCTTTCCGTCAAGATTTTGACGAATATAGTCAGTTGAATTTTGATTATTTGATTTTGGATGAAGCACAAGTGATGAAAAATACACAAACGAAGATTGCTCACTATTTGCGCCAATTTGAGGTTAAAAATTGTTTTGCGCTTTCTGGGACACCGATTGAAAATAAATTATTGGAAATCTGGTCAATTTTCCAAATTGTTTTGCCAGGATTATTGCCAGATAAAAAACGTTTCCTCAAAATGGAAGCTAAGCAAGTGGCGCGTTTTATTAAGCCGTTTATCATGCGTCGCCGTAAAGAAGAAGTTCTTCCAGAATTGCCAGATTTGATAGAAATTAATTACCCTAATGAGCTTGACCATAAGCAAAAAGCGATTTATTTAGCACAGCTTCGACAAATGCAAGAAACGATTGCAGGAGCATCTGATGCTGATATTAATCGCCGTAAGATTGAGATTCTATCAGGAATTACCCGCTTGCGCCAAATTTGTGACACGCCAAGTCTCTTTATGGATTACAATGGAGAAAGTGGCAAACTAGACAGTCTTCGCACTCTTTTGACACAAATCAAGGAAAATGGACACCGTGCTCTTATCTTTTCACAATTTAGAGGAATGCTTGATGTTGCGGAAAAAGAAATGGAAAAGCTTGGCTTAACTTCTTATAAGATTACGGGTTCAACGCCAGCAAATACCCGTCAAGAAATGACACGAGCTTTTAATAATGGCTCAAAAGATACCTTCTTAATTTCTTTGAAAGCAGGTGGTGTAGGACTTAACTTGACTGGTGCCGATACCGTTATCTTGATTGACCTTTGGTGGAACCCATCGGTGGAAATGCAAGCCATCAGCCGTGCTCATCGTATTGGTCAAAAAGAAAATGTCGAAGTTTATCGTTTGGTTACACGCGGGACCATTGAAGAAAAAATTCTAGAAATGCAAGAAAGCAAGAAAAATCTTGTAACAACGGTACTTGATGGTAATGAAACACGTGCTAGCATGACCATTGAAGATATCAAAGAAATTTTAGGTGTCGATTTATCATCTTAACATCAGTTTTTCAGCGATGAAAGACTGACTTTCTTTTATGAAAACTTTGAAAAAATACCTGAATTAGTTTATAATAAAAATGCTACAAAGTTGGGGCTTGATTTGAGCTAATTTCGGCTTCTCAGTCTATTTTGAGACGATATTAGCGATGGAAGCTTTTAGTTACTAGGACGTAGGTCATGGTAGTGACTATTTACCTTGATTTCTTAGTGAGTGATGATAATTAATTAGCACAGTGCGTTAAGAAAGGAAGTGACGCTGTGAGTAAAACTGTAAGACGCTTTCCCTTAGTTGCTGATGGTGAGCCAGTAAGTAATCCACCAAAAGCAATGGCTTTATACGAAAACGAAGATTTAATTACCAATATTCATGGAACCTATCATGAAAAGGACTACGACGACGTTACTAGAGACTATAATTTTGTTGGCAAGACAGAAAATGATGCAGAGCGCATAAAAACAGTTAGCGAAGGTAAATCTTATGCGGAATTAGCACGTGATGAAGCAAGACGAGATATTAAGAAAAAACGTCAAGCTTACCTATCTAACGACGTTAAAAAGATACCGTCAAAAGCAACTTTTCAGCAACAATTAAAGGCGACGCTGCCTAAAGCTCCTGCTAAACCGACTAATAAACTTAGTCATTTAACAGAAAAAATGCATCAAGAGGACTATATCTTGGCAGAGATTCCCGTAACGTATAAAGAGCCAGATAATTCTTCTGTACCAAAACCAAAGAAAAATAACTATGATTTCTTGAAACGTAGCCAAATTTACAATAAGGAAGTTCAACAAAACCAAAGAGAGCACAAAGTTGCTCAAGAGTTAAATTTGACACGCTTTGATGACGCTAATTAAGTTATTAATATAGAGGAGAAAAAATGTCTAAAACCTATCATTTTATCGGAATTAAAGGGTCTGGTATGAGTGCTCTTGCCTTAATGTTGCACCAAATGGGACATAAGGTTCAAGGGAGTGACGTTAGTAAATATTACTTTACACAACGTGGTTTAGAACAAGCAGGCATTAAAATCTTGCCATTTTCTGAAGACAATATCACATCAGACGTTGAATTAATTGCCGGTAATGCTTTCCGTGAAGATAATAATGTTGAAATTGCCTATGCTGTTAATAATGGTTTTAAATTCAAAAGATATCACGAATTCCTAGGTGATTTCATGCGCCAATTCACAAGTTTTGGTGTTGCAGGTGCACACGGAAAAACATCAACAACAGGTTTATTGTCACATGTATTAAAAAATATTACAGATACCTCTTATTTGATTGGTGATGGTACTGGTCGTGGGTCAGCTAACAGCAACTATTTTGTTTTTGAGTCTGATGAATACCAACGTCATTTCATGCCTTATCACCCAGAATATTCTATTATTACAAATATTGACTTTGACCACCCTGATTATTTCAAGAGCATTGACGATGTTTTTGATGCCTTTAATGATTATGCAAAACAAGTTCAAAAAGCTTTGTTCTTGTATGGTGATGATGCTTATCTTCGTAAAATCACGTCAGACGCTGACATCTACTACTATGGATTCAAAGATACAGATGACTTTGTTGCCTATGATATTGTTCGCACAACAAACGGTTCTGCTTTCAAAGTGAAACACGGCGATGAAGAACTTGGTTCATTCCATCTTCCAGCATTTGGTCGCCACAATATTTTGAATGCGACTGCTGTTGTTGCCAATCTTTATATCGCTGGTATTGATATGGAATTGGTAGCAGAGCATATGAAGACATTTGCAGGAGTTAAACGTCGTTTTACTGAAAAAGTAATTAATAACACGACTATTATCGACGATTTTGCACACCATCCAACTGAAATCATTGCAACACTTGATGCTGCTCGCCAAAAATATCCAAGCAAGGAAATTGTAGCGATTTTCCAACCACACACATTCACACGTACAATTGCCCTTTTGGATGAATTTGCGGATGCTTTGAACCAAGCAGATTCTGTTTACTTGGCACCAATCTACGGTTCAGCACGTGAAGTTGACCACGGAGACGTTAAAGTCGAAGATTTGGCTAGTAAAATCCAAAAATCAGCTAAGGTGATTAGTCTTGAAAATATATCACCATTACTTGACCATGATAATGCTGTTTATGTTTTCATGGGGGCTGGTGATATCCAAATGTATGAACGTTCTTTTGAAGAATTGTTAGCAAACTTGGCTAATAATACGCAATAAAAAACTGTGGTGAAAAGGAGCAAAGAGCTCTTTTTCTTTTGAAGGTGATTCTATGATGATAAGGAATGTATGTCTTGAGGATTTGCAAGATATTATAGATATTGAATGCGAGAATTTCTCTGCAGAAGAAGCAGCAAGCCTAAAAGATATGAAGGAACGCATTCTGACTATTCCAGATACTTTTTTAGTAGCTGAGATTGACGGAAAGATTTGTGGCTATGTTGAAGGACCTGCCATTTTTCAACGCTATTTAACAGATGATTTATTCCATCAGGTTGTTTCAAATCCATCTAACGGCGGATTTATCGCAGTCACAAGCCTTTCGGTAGCTCCAGATTTTAAAGGACAAGGCATTGGAATGGCTTTACTAGCGACAATGAAAGATTTAGCAATTGCCCAAAAACGGACAGGGATTACACTTACTTGTCATGAAAATTTAATTTCTTACTATGAAAGAAATGGTTTCAGTGATGAAGGTGAATCAGAATCTACCCATGGTGGCTCTAGTTGGTATAACATGGTCTGGGAATCACCAATGATTGAGTGATGACATTATTAAGAATAGATAACAAACCACCCCATCAGTTGATTTTACGCTGTTTTTAGGTTATAATGGCGATTGACTAAGATTAGGAGGATAAGCTTTGACCGAATTTAACGACGATAAGCCAAAAACTCAAAAAGAAAAAAGTTTCAAGGAGCAAATTTTAGCTGAGCTAGAAGAAACCAACCGTTTACGCAAGCAACACGATTTAGAACTTCAGCAGAAAGAAAAAGAAGCAGAAGAATTTGCGCGTAAGACAGCAGAATTGATGGCAGAATACGAAGACGAGGAGCGAAAAGAGCGCCAAGAGGCGGAAATTCGTGAAGAAAAGCGTCGCCTTGAAGAAAAAGCTCAAACAGCTCTTGCTGAAAACGAACAAGAAAGTTACCTTGTCCGAGCAACAGATGGTGTCGGCTTTGCTGGTATTCCAGATATTCCTGACGACATTACAAGCGATGACTCTCAAATTGCTGATTCTGATATGCAAGCTGAAGAAAATGTTCAGGATGAAGAAAGCGCTGCAAATAGCTCAGCAGAGACTAATACAGACTTGGAGAAAAACGTGGGAACAAAACGCAAAAGAAAGCGCCCAAAAACAGATAGTTTGGCACGACGCATTGCCTTGTTCTTGATGACAGCTATTATTATTGCTTTGTTAGCAACTGGATTTTTTGTTTATCGCTATGTTGATAGCGCTGTTGGAGCACTTGATAGCACATCAACAGAGTACGTTACCGTTGAAATCCCAGAAGGTTCGGGGAACAAATATATCGGACAAATTCTAGAAAAAGCTGGCGTTATCAAGAGCGCAACGGTCTTTAATTACTATACAAAGTTCAAAAATTATAGTAATTTCCAAAGTGGCTACTATAACCTACAAACTAGTATGGATTTAGAGGAAATCTGTAAGCTCCTTAAACAAGGTGGAACAGCAGAGCCAGAAGAACCTTCTCTAGGAAAAATTCTGGTGACAGAAGGTTATACCATTAAACAAATTTCAGAAGCTGTTACGAAAAATACAGCGGACGATGATTCATCAACACCTTTCACAGCAGATGACTTTTTGTCAGTTGTTCAAGATGAATCATTCATTTCAAAAATGGTTGAAAAACATCCGAAATTATTAGCGAATTTACCAAGTACAGATGAGGCGACGTATCAATTAGAAGGTTACCTTTTCCCAGCTACTTATAGCTACTATGAAGATACAACCATGGAAGATTTGGTTGAGCAAATGATTTCAACAATGGATTCGTACATGTCCAGTTACTATGATACGATTTCTGAAAAAGGCATGACTGTCAATGAAGTGCTTACGCTAGCCTCATTGGTTGAAAAAGAAGGTTCAACAGATGATGACCGTCGTAATATTGCAAGTGTCTTTTACAACCGTTTAAATGCTAACATGGCCCTTCAAAGTAATATTGCTATTTTGTACGCTATGGGCAAACTTGGTGAAGAAACGACATTATCAGCGGATGCAAGTATTGACACATCCATTGATTCACCGTATAATGTTTATACCAATACTGGTTTGATGCCTGGTCCAGTTGATAGTCCAAGCTTATCAGCTATTGAGACGACTGTTAATCCGGCTTCAACAGATTACTACTATTTTGTAGCCGATGTGAATACAGGAACTGTTTATTACGCAGAAACCTACGAAGATCACGAAGCAAATGTTAAAAAATACGTTAATAGTCAATTAGATGAATAATAAATACTGACAAACATGGTGTGGTTCACATCATGTTTGTATTTGTAGGTTATCCAAATAAATTTTTAGAAAAGAGATAGAAAATGGCAGAAAAAACTTATCCAATGACCCTTACTGAAAAAGAACAACTCGAACAAGAATTAGAAGAATTAAAATTAGTTAGTCGTCCAGAAGTTGTTGAACGTATTAAAATCGCACGTTCATATGGTGACCTTTCTGAAAACTCAGAATACGATGCTGCTAAAGACGAACAAGCTTTCGTTGAAGGACAAATCCAAATCTTAGAAACTAAAATTCGCTATGCTGAAATCATTGACAGCGATGCTGTTGCCAAAGATGAAGTAGCGATTGGTAAAACTGTTACTGTTGAAGAGGTTGGTACAACTGATAAAGACGTTTACCATATCGTTGGTGCAGCTGGTGCTGATATTTTTTCAGGACGTATTTCTAATGAAAGCCCAATTGCGCAAGCTTTAATCGGTAAAAAAACAGGCGACATCGTTACTATCGAATCACCTGCAGGAAGCTACGACGTTAAAATCGTTAGTGTTGAAAAAACAGCTTAATAAATCAAAAGCCCCACAGAGGGCTTTTTCTTAATGTTAAAAATCAAAAAGGAACAGGAAGTTATTACTGATATACTCCCCATATAGTAGACAGTGAAAAAACAAAAATTCACTAGAAACTATAAGGGGAGTTTTTATATGTCCA